>JAUVIG010000233.1 GCA_030592825.1 Chlorobiota bacterium
TAAAAGTTTCTTGCTGTTTTTTAATCCACTTTAATTTATTAATTGCAAAAACACGAATTGTATCTAAGTCCATTCTTTCAGGTGCTGCAATTTTCACATTCCCATCAGGTGGATAAACACTCAAATGAATATTTTTAATATCCTTTTGCTCAACATCAATAATTATTTTTCCTAATTCAATAGTCTTCATTAGTATTCCTTTTGTTCACGAATAATTTTAAAAATCCGTTCTGTTTCTTCAATATCGTTCAATATTTTATAGACAGCTGATTTAATTTCCTGTTCTTTGGGCTTATTTCCTCTCCAACCGTCTCTTTTTGAAACTTTAACAGCTGCGTCAATTTGTATTGCAAGATTTGTGTCTTTGTTTAAGTTATTATACAGAGCTTTTTGTGCAGAATTTTTAATGATACTCGGAGTATCATCTGTTTGTCCTTTATTTACTGACTTAACAATTTCTGCAATCTTTTTAAGATATTCTTCATAATTTATCGCATTTGCTTTTCGCTCTTTAATAACTTCTCCCAAAAGTTTTGACATATTTTCAAAGAAAGCCGGGTCAATAAGATGTTCTTTAATAATTTTTCTTCTGACATTATTCTCAATAGTTTCAGCAACTGCACTTTTATTTGATTTAACTCCCGGTGTCAATCCATCAATAAAATTATCAATTCCTGTTTTCTCAATTATTTCTAATAAAGATATATTATCAAAATGTGATATTTTTTGTGCTTCCTCTGCTTTTATATACGTATCAATTAAATGACGCATATCTGCTTCATAAGTTTTTAAATCTATTGTTTCTCCGCTTGCGTTCCTTATTTCTTGTCTTAAATCCAAATAGAAATCAATATCCTTTTTAATATTTCCGATTTCATGCGGAGTGTAAATTTCTTCAATTTCATCAGCAATATTAGCATAGGCACGAATTAACGAAACAGTTTTTTTATACAATGCAGTTCGTTGAGTTTCTTTTGCTTTTAATTCTTCCGGAATTTCCGTATTTCCGCAGAAATAACGAATATATGCCAATGTATCTTTTGGCGGTTCTACCTTCTCACAAAGCAAAGATATTTCTTCAAGTGCATTATCAAGTCTTGTTTTACCTGTTTCTAAACGGTCTTTCAATAATATATCAATATCTTGTTTCTCAAAATTATCATAATCTAAATCCGAAGTATAAACTGCAATTGCATTTTCTACACTTGAAAATAAATCCATATAATCTACGATGTAACCGTATTCTTTATCATCTCCGTCAAGGCGATTTACTCGACAAATTGCCTGAAACAAACCGTGGTCTTGCATTTTTTTATCAATGTATAAATAGGTACAACTCGGAGCATCAAAACCTGTGAGAAGTTTGGCAACTACAATCAACAATTTCATGTTTGCAGGCTCATCAATAAATTTTTGCTTTGCCCAATCTTCGTAAGTTTCCGATTTAGATTTACCGGGATGTGCTTTTACATCTTTTAAAATATCTTCATACAAATTACAGATAAATTCTTTTTGAGTTTCAGTATTTGCTCCTGTATCCTCTTTTGTAATATCTTTACTTGCCGGATTATAAGATGTTACTATTGCACATCGGTTTTTAAATTCCGTATTTTGAAATCGGTCATAAAAGACAGATGCTTCATAAATTGATTTTGCTATCAAAATTGCATTCCCTTTTTCAGAACTTATTCTTGGTTTTGTCCCGAAATCAAAAATAATATCACTAATAATCCTGTCTATACGAGAACGACTGCTTAATACCTTTTGCATAGTCCCCCACTTCTTTTTAAGTACGGATTTTTGATAATCGTTCAGCCCTTTGGTTTTAGCATCAAACCATTGGTCTATTTTAAAGTCTGATCTTAATTTTTGGTCAATATCTCTTGCTTCATACAGTAAATCCAAGATTACACCGTCTTCAACTCCTTCATTAAATTTGTAGGTGTGGATATATTTTCCGAAAACTTCTAAACTGGTTTGTTTGTCTTGTTTTAATAATGGTGTTCCCGTAAAGCCGATAAAAACAGCATTAGGAAGCATAGCTTTCATTGTTTGGTGCAGCTTTCCGCTTTGGGTTCTGTGGCATTCATCTACAAAAATAAAAAGGTCTCCGACTGCTTTTGACGGCTGACTTTTCAGCTCTTTTATAAAGTTACTGAAATTTGCAACATCTCTTTTTCCGAATTTATGCACCAATGAACAAATTAACCGTGGTGTTGCTTGCTCCAATTTTCGCATTAAATCTCTTCCGCTGTTTGTTCGATATATTTTTTCATCGGCATCTTTAAATACTCCTTCAATTTGTTTGTCTAATTCATCACGGTCGGTTATTACGGCAACTCTTGCATTTGGATTATTCTCTAAAATCCATTTTGCAAGCATTACCATTACAATACTTTTTCCGCTTCCTTGTGTGTGCCAAATAATACCGCCCTCATAACGATTAACATATTTTTGAGCTTCTTTTAAACCAAAATATTGATGTACTCTCGGAAGTTTCTTTACTCCTGCATCAAAAAGAACAAAATCAAAGATAATTTCAAGAAAACGTTCTTTATCACACATTTTCAAAATATACTTATCTGATAACAGACGACTTGTATCATCAACATCTTCTTTCCATTTTAAAAAATACTTTTCGGGTGTTTTTATTGTTCCGTATCTCACACCTTCGGAATCATTTGCTGCAAAAATATATTGTATGGCGGCAAAAAACGGCTGAATATATTCCTCTTTTTGATTTCCGATACTTTGGCGTATGCCTTCTCCAATGTCATTAATGCTTCTTTTTAATTCCAAAACAGCAAGTGCAATTCCGTTTACATATATTACAATATCGGGTCTTTTTGTATTCTCTCCTTTAATGGTAACTTCTTCTGCAATTGCAAAATCATTATCTTTAAAATTTTTCCAATCAATAAGATGAACAGTTTCGGTGTTTTTACCTGCTTCGGGTTTTACTTTTATGCCGTAACGCAACAATTGATATACATTTTTATTTGTTGTGTAAAGACTGTCATTAAAGTTTACTGCCGTAGTTTTAAAATCGTAAATTGCTTTGCTGATAAGTTGTTGTGAATACCCTTTTCTTTGCAAAAATGCCGACAATAATTCTTCCTCAATATTGCTGTTATTTTCTCTTTCTTGCCAATCACCAAGATATTTGTAGCCTAACTCATCTTGAAATAACTTTACAATACGGTTTTGGGTTATGCGTTCTATTTGACCGGGTTTATCCATTTGGATTTATTCTTTTGAGTTTGTTGTTAATTGTTCCTTTAATTCCAATCCTTTTTTTGTTAATCTGTATTTCTGTTTCGGATGCCTTGATGTATCAGGATATACTAATTCTATAAGTTCTGATTCAAGAGTCGGGTTTATATAATTTAACCTGAAATTTTCATCGTCTTTTAGTTGTAGTTTATCTTGTATTTCCTTTCGTCTCATCTCTCCGTTTAGTACAATAATAACTCTGGTTACTTCCCTGTTTACTTCCCTGGTTACTTCCCCACTTACTTCCACAGTATCATGGTCGGTTACATGGTCGGTTCTCTTTATAATTATCTTAAAAACATCGGTCTGTGTAAGAACAGTAGTGGATAAAATGTACTGTCTTTTTGATTAAAAAAAAGGATAATTAAATATTACGAAACTTCCGGTTTAGCAATTAGCCGCTATTTTTTTTTCACCGTGTTGTCTGCCGGCATTCAATTCTTTATTCTAATTTTCCTAATATTTCAATTGCTTCCATATCAAATTTTGAGAAAGCAAACCATTTCTTTCCTAAATCCTTTAAACTTGCTCCAAAATGATAAATCTCCTTATTGTCTATTATCAAAAATCTATCGTGTGCTTGATTAAATTTCTTTATTTCAATCCGTTTGTATTGAGCATTGTATTTATCTAAATCTAATTTTAATTGTTTGGTAATGTTTTTCGTGTAGATTTTCACATTTACCTTTTGATTTTTGCTAAAAAGTGTCAATACGGTTTCATCTACATAATTATCAATCAAAATGATAGATTTTTTTGTTCCTTTAATTAAATCTGCTGCAAATTTATATGCATCAAATATTTGTCCGTTGTAAAAAATTCCTTGTTTTGGTTTTATTGTATCACTTTCAAGAGCTTGAAATAAAAGTTCAAATTTCTTGTTACTTTCAATTTGTTCTTGTTCAATCTTGTCAAGTCGCTGAAATATAGTTGCATTGTTCAAAATAAATTTACGCATATCTACAAATGCTTCCATTATTTTAATGCTTACTTCAACAGCAGTCTGACTATGCAAAACAGCGGACAGCATTGCTACACCTTGTTCTGTAAAAGCATATGGATTTACACTTGAATGTTTTAATTTTTCAAACCAGTCGCAATTTGCGACCAGTTCAATTTTTTCATTATCAATTAGTTGAAATCTGAAACTTTCAGGAAATCTATTTAAATTCCTTTTTACTTGTTCATTTAATCTTTTAGTCGGAACTCCATATAATTCAGCCAAATCTCTATCAATCATTACTTGTAACCCACGAAATGAGAATATCATATTTTTGATATTTCCAATTGCCGTTATTTTATTTTCATCATTCATTACTGTTCTTTATTAACAATCTATAAATCAATTTGCAGATTATTTATTCTGACTGCAAAGATACAGTTTTTAAGAGTAGAACATAAAATAATCTTTATTTGAATATTTTCATTTTAGCGGTTTCATTTTTTAATGCGAGCTTACAGACAACTTATTGAATAAATACAGGTTCTTACATTTCTTTCCTTTGCAAATTCATTTTGAACAAAGCTGATAAATACTTTTATCTTTTTCATCCTTTTAACTTATGAATATAATAATTTTTTGTTCCTGTTTTTAATTATTGTTTCGGAAACAGTTTTTTTATTTCCTTATCAAAATCACTTTCAAATAAACTGTCTTGAATTATTCTGTATTTTTCAAATTCTGTTTCTGCTTTTTCTTTTGCTATTTGGGCTGATATTTTTCCTGCATCTTGTAATATTGCTCTGCCGTTATCGGCAGTTATTCGAAATTTTCGAATAGTTCGATTTTCATCAGCTTCACCACTTTTAAAAATCTCTTTTAAATGATAATTTACTGTATTAGTGCCTACCTCAAAAAGTTCTCCCATAAGTTTTTGAGTGAGCCAAATTGTTTCATCTTCACAGCGGGCTTCTATACTGTTTTTTCCGTCTTGCGAAGTAAATATTAAAAACTCTGCCGTGCTGTTTCTTATTTGTTTATTTTTATTCATACCAATCTAATTTTACCCGTTAATAACACCTGCATCATTCCCTGTTTTATTTGCCGATATTTTGCTGTTTTCTTTTCTAATGCTTCTATTTCTAAATCCATATCTGATAAAATTGTGGCTATACGGGTTTGTTCTTGTTTTGAGTTTGGCAATGAAACATACATACTTCTAAACTTTCCCATAGAAACAACATATCTTTTTCCACTTCCTTCGCACATAGTCTCGGATTGTTCTAAAAAGTGTCTTGTTTTTAACATATACAAACCGAAAAGTTTATCTAAATCAATAAAATACCTTAATCTATAAATATGATAACTATAAACTACTCCTTCCATATCTTCCATTGCTATTGCTGAAATTCCAATATCTGTTCTTAATTCAGAAGATGGTGTAAGAAAAATATCGCCTTTTTTTACATTACAAGATTTTAATTTATTCTGCGGAGCAGTAACTTTATGATATAATTCATTTTTGAAAATATAATCCCTTTTAAAAACATCCATATAATTAAGCAAAACTACCGGCTTTTCAGTTGGATTTATTTTTTTATCAATTCCTGCACCAGTTATCTCCGCAATCTCCCCCAAAGTCTTCACCTCCCAACCCTCTTTCGGAGTAAGGAGTTTTTGCATTGCTCCTTGTTTTATTCGGTGTTTTTTGGCAATTAGTTTTTCAAGGGCTTGTATTAATTTATCGGTATCGGACAGAACTTGGGCTATGGCATTTTGTTCTGGGAGTGGGGGGAGTGGGATTTGGATTTTCTTTATTAAATCACCACTTAAATTTTCTTGACCACCAGTATTACTGAGGTTTCTTATTTCATCATATCTCCCTGAAATATTACAAAAAA
>JAUVIG010000348.1 GCA_030592825.1 Chlorobiota bacterium
AGGAACATTTATGGCTCTAGCTTGAAAAAACCCGATTCACTTTATGAATCGGGTTTTTTTATGGGTGGAAGATGGGATTTGAACCCACGACCTCCTGAACCACAATCAGGCGTTCTAACCAACTGAACTACAACCACCATTTTAAGAGTTTGCAAATATCCGATTAATTCATTTAATATGCAAACAATTTTTATGGTAAACTCTAATAATCCAAATCTCTGCGTTACTCAAATTTTTCAAAACATTCATTTACAGGAGTAAACTCATGCTTTGAAAAATTTGAAAGCCTTGATCTTTGGATTATTAGAGAGCACCATATTTTTTTAATGATTCCAAAAGCCTTGTTTTTTAATTACTTCCAATAAAGATTTTGAAAAATGAATATTATTCACTCCGGTATATCTTTTTTCCGTAAAAACTTGTGCCAGTGTCTCTGTTTTATTTTCTTCCAATAATTGTCTTGCAAATTCAGACTTCTCTAATTCATTATAAATCCGGTCAATATCTTCTTCTTCAAAATCTTTATAAGTCTCATAGTGTACAACTGCTTCACTCGGCAAACGATCTGTCAATCCGGGATTTTCATCAGGATAACCGATCGTAAGAACAGTAACAGGAACAACACCTTTTGGAAGTTCCAGCACTTCAATGATCTTATCAGCAGTATAGTTTGTTGTTCCCATATAGCAAATACCTAATCCTTCTGCTTCTGCAGCAAGTGCGCAATTTTGAGCCGTAATTACAGCATCAATACTTGCAGTATAAAACCATAAAAAGTTATCACATTCCGGTTTTGCATCTCGTAAATTGCACCATTTATTGAAACGATTTAAATCTGCACAAAATGTTAAGATCAAAGGTGCTTGTTTTACCGCTTCCTGATTAAAATGTAAAGGTAATAATGCTTCTCTTTTTTCTTTATCTTGAGTTATAATAATACTGTAAACTTGCATACTTCCTGTATTTGATGCTCTTATACCGGCTTGAAGAATACTATCAACAACATCTTTATCAATTTTTTCATCCTTATACTTTCTTATTGATCTGTGTTTTAATATAATATCTGTCATAATATTTGTTTGTTTTTATTAATTGTTCTTATTAATTAAATTTACTATTACTTTAATCATTGTATCCTTATCTTCCGGTTTACTAACTGCTATCATTAGAGTTAATGCAACAAGTGCATTATCAGGAATTCGTTTCTCTCCTCTTTCATTAAGTAACTTTCCGTTCATTTCAATAAAATATAAAAACATAAAAGCAGCAATTCTTTTGTTACCATCTGTAAATGAATGATTTTTAGTGATAAAATATAAAAGATTTGCCGCTTTTTCTTCTATACTCGGGTATAAATCAACTTCATCAAATGTTTGATAAATTGTTGCAATTGAACTTCTAAAAGATTTATCTTTTTCGTGTCCGAATAAATCACTGTTTCCGTATGCTTTTTTAGCAACATTTATCAGTTTTATGGCTTCATTATAAGTTAATTGCCAAACATCTTTTCCGGATGTATCTTTTATTTGTAAGGATTGATAATCGTATTGATCTAAAATTTCCAAAGCATAAGAGTAGTCGGAAATAATTTTCAATAAACCTTTACTTTCATCATTTGATAAATCTTTGTATTCAAGAACATTTCCAAGTATTTTAACAGTCTCTTGTAAATCTTTTAACTGTTCGTTTTGATTTTGTAATTTTCGCTCATTTATTACATATCCTTTAATTAGATATTCTTTGATAATCTGATTAGCCCATATTCTAAACTGAATACCACGTTTTGAATTAACTCTGTATCCAACAGAGATAATAGCATCAAGATTATAATATTTTATTCTTCTCTTTACTTGCCGTTTCCCTTCTTGACGAACTACCGAGAAATACTCGGCAGTTGAAATATTTTCCAATTCACCGGTTTTGAAAATATTTTTAAGGTGAAGCCCAATGGTGTCGCTGTCTTTATCAAACAATTCAGCCATTTGCTTTTGAGAAAGCCAAACAGTATCTTCTTGAAATTTAACTTCTATTTCAGTTTTACCGGTTTCAAGCTGATAAATTTTTATTTCAGATTTGTCCATTAAATGTCATTTAAATTCAAAATAACAGTTTTACAAAAGCCTGATTATATTGATATTGTACATCAACTTACTGATATATAAATCACAATGAAACTGATTAATCTGTTTAAACTTTCAATTCTTCAACCCCGTGTCTTATTATCTCAATTTCTCCTTTTGTACAATCAACAACCGTTGATGCTTCAATTTTACCGTAACCTCCGTCAATTACTGCTTCAACAGTATTAATATATTTTTCATGAATCAAAGAAGGATCTGTCATATATTCTCTTACTTCATCATCAGCATGCACTGAAGTTGTAAGAATAGGATACCCTGATAAGCGAACAATTTCTCTTACAATATTATTATCAGGGATTCTTACACCAATTGTTTTTTTACTTTTTCTGAAAAAATTAGGAATGTTATTATTTGCATTTAAAATAAATGTAAAAGGACCGGGTAAATTCTTTTTAATTATTTTAAAAATGCTGTTCGACATTGGTTTAGTATAATCTGCAACGCAACTTAACTCACCGAAAATAAACGAAAAATCTGCATCCTTAAGTTTTATACCTTTTAATCTTGCCAGAGTCTCAACTGCTTTTCGGCTGTTCATATCACAAGCAATACTGTAAACAGAATCTGTCGGTATAATAACCAAACCACCGTTTTTTAATATACCAACGACTTCATTTATTTGCTTTTCCGACGGATTATCATCATAAATCTTTAACAGCATATACTTAAATTTTTGTAACAGTATAATATTGAAATTACTTTTCCTTTTGATTTTCAATATTCAATAATGAAAAATAAGCTACAAAAGTAACAAACTTGCTAAAGTATAAAAATGAAGATGGTAATTATTTAAACTCACCTATTCAAAATTTTTATTCATATTTGATTACCGGAAATTATCGTTACAAATCTAATAAACAATTAATAATCGGATACAATTCAGCATCATTAAGCATGAGACACAACATTTTGTTAAATTATCACGGTACTTTGAGCGATGTTTTCTATGGTTCTTTTTTAAAATATTTAAGGGGAAGACATTTAAAAACGTCTTCCCCTTCAAAAAACAATTATTTTGTTGAATATATGATAGCTTATAAAGCTCCTTCGTCATAGGCTTTTTCGCCGTGTAATGATTCATCAAGACCGGCATTTTCTTCAGTAACTGTTACTTTTACTCTTGTAATGAAATTTATTACAATCAACATTACATAAGTAAATACAAAGGCATAAATTGCTGCTCCAAGCACAGCTACCACTTCTTTAACAAAAAATGAAGAGTTCCCTTCAATTAAACCTGCTTGTCCGTTAATTGCTGCTGATGCAAAAACACCGAGTAAAATAGTTCCTAATAAACCACCTACTCCGTGAACACCCCATACATCAAGTGCATCATCCCAGCCCCACTTGTTTTTTAATTGAACTGCAAAATAACAAAGTCCTCCGGCAGAAATACCAATTAACACAGCAGCCCATAAAGGAACAAAACCGGCAGCAGGTGTTATTGTTGCAAGTCCGGCAACTGCACCTGTCAATAAACCTACAAATTTTGGTTTCCCCTCTCTGACCCATTCTATAATTAACCATGTAATTGCAGCAAAAGAAGCAGCAACATCTGTATTTAGAAAAGCAATTGTTGTAACAGCATCAACATCAAGTTGACTGCCGGCATTAAAACCATACCAACCAAACCATAATAAACCTGTTCCGATTGCTACTAAAGGAATACTATTAGGAGGTGATTTTGTATCTTTTCTTTTTCCAACATAAAAAATTGATGCTAAAGCAGCAAAACCGGCAGTTGCGTGAACAACAATACCTCCTGCAAAATCAAGTACTCCCCATTCTGCTAATAATCCGCCACCCCAAACCATATGAACAAATGGGTAGTAAACAAATAATTGCCAAACAACTAAGAAAATTAAATAAGCTTTAAAAGTTACTCTGTTTACAAAGGCACCGGTAATCAGAGCCGGAGTAAGAATTGCGAACATCATCTGATAAGCAATAAAAATATATTCAGGATACTTTCCGTCGGCTCCGCTATAGGGATTATCAAAAGGAATAGTCTTAAGAAAAGCCCAGTCAAAATTTCCGATAATACCACCTTCTCCGCCGCTAAAGCAAAGAGAATATCCTATCAATATCCACATAATTGTTGTAATACCTAATGATACAAAGGTTTGCATCATTATTCCTAATATGTTTCTTTTGCCTGATAAACCACCGTAAAATAATGCAAGTCCCGGTGTCATTAACATCACCAAACTTGTGCAAAGAATCATAAACGTTACTGTTCCTGTATCAAAATTCATAATTAATAATGTTTAGTTAATAAATTTATTTGCTTGTTAAAAAGAAAATCCTGCAAC
>JAUVIG010000454.1 GCA_030592825.1 Chlorobiota bacterium
CAGAGACGGAGTAGTTTTTACCGATACGGTAATTAATGATATTACATACCCGGGCGAAGATAAATTAGATGACAGAGGTTCAGATTGGGATTTAATGAAAAATGCTGTAATTTGGTGTGAGAAATAACTAAAATTGTGTCTTATTTTAAAAAAAATAAAAAGGATGTTATGTTAGGAGTCCCATTAAATATTATTCTTGAAATATTAGTATCAATTTAAAAAGATGGAAAATGAAAAAAAAAATTTATTTAGCAATACTATTCCTTACAATAGTTTGCAAAGGGGCAGCTCAAGATAGAATTCAATCTTGGCCTCAGAGAGTATTAATTACAAATGATGACGGCATAGAAGATGTAAAATTAGTAAAACTGGCTCAAGCATTTTCGCAAATAGCAGAAACATGGGTAGTTGCACCTGATCAAGATCGAAGCAGCACTACACATTATATATCTGTATATCGGAAACATGTTTTGAACGCAGAAAAAGTTTCAATTGGTGATAATATCCGTGCATACAAGGTTGACGGCTATCCTGCAGATTGTATCCTGCTTGCACTGAAAGGAATAATGAAAGACAATCCTCCTGATTTGGTAATTTCAGGTATTAACGGAGGCCAGAATCTCGGATTTGATTGGCTTGCTTCCGGGACAATTGGTGCAGCCCGAATTGCAAGTTATTGGGGTGTCCCGGCTATAGCTGTTTCCGGTATGAAAGAAGAAATCCCGGGTGCATTAGACTCAAGTATAAATTGGGTGATTAAATTAGCTCAAAGTGAATTAATACAAAAACTAAAACCCAAACAATATATTACAATCAGTATCCCGCGTATTCCACCGGAAAAAATCAAAGGCATAAAAGTTGCTGAAAGAGCCGGAATTCTGCTTGATTTTAAGTTTAATTTTGTTCCGAATAAAACCGATAGTTCTTACAACGAAAATTGGTATTTACAAAGGCCAACACCAATTACGGCAGTTGAAGAGGACAGTGATGCTAAATTATACAGAGACGATTATATAATTCTTGTTCCTATGTTAGCCGATGAACATGATTACATTCTTTTACAATATTTAATTCAAAACCCTGCTTTGTTACCTACATGGAATACAACAAATGATTAATGCAAGCTCTAAAAATTAATTTTTTGAATTAGGTCTTTATATTTAGGAGGCATATACAGTTTCAGTAGCTACGGCATTTTCCGTCATTCGTCGGAACAGGTTATGCCGTAGAAAAGTAATTAGATAAAATTTGGGCTAGCCCATAATCATATGATATTGTGGGCTAAAGCCCCATATTTTTTGTCTTATTAAACTATGTCCTAAAGAGGCTGTGTGAAAACGTTTTTATAAATTATTTTTATCATTAGCAACGGCATTTATGCCGTTGAAATAATAAGGTAAAAAAATGGGCTTTAGCCCTAACTGTCAATTTGTTGTGGGCTGAAGCCCGATTTTGTATTATTCAAATTCTACGGCATAAATGCCGTAGCTAATTATTATTTTATCGTTTTCACACAGCCTCTAAAGGACGTAGCTACTGAAAAATACTAAAGCGTTTTAAAGGCCGAAATCAATTAATTTTTTAGAGCTTGCCTTAAGTAAATATTCCGTTATTCCTCTTGTTTTTTGACGGATTAACCAATAAACGATTTAATAAAATTGTATAAAAATCAATACCTTGTGAAAAAGACTTGCGGATTTAAGATATTAGCAAAACAATTTTTACGGGAAATATAGTATTTCTGCCGATAAAAAATGTCTCTTCACAGATTAGATTTGACAAGCATACTTTTTTTATAATATATTTGAGGAAATATTTTTAAGAAAAAATGCAAATTAATCGAAAATTACTTCAAATATTTATTCATATTGTAGCTTGGTTGCTTTTTATTTCTATGCCCCTTCTTATTTTTGGTAAACTCGAAGAAGGAATTATACCAATTAAAGCATATTATTTTTTATTTCGTATATTTTTGTTTGTTAGTCTTTTTTATTTGAACTATTTGGTTTTTATTCCCCGTCTTTTATCTAAAAGAAAATTTATATTGTTTGCAGTTTCTCTTATTGTAAGTATTGCTGTTATAATGACATTAAATTATTTAACTATTAATTATTCCCTTGCAAATGAGGCTTTTAATCATACTGATAACTCACGAAAAATTGCAGGTATTGGCTTTGTTTCAGTTTTTTTAGCAGCAATAGGCACAAGTATTAAAATTACACAAAAATGGTATAATAACGAAAAACAAAAAAATATTATCAATAATGAAAAACTGAATTCTGAATTATCTTTTTTGAAATCGCAAGTAAATCCGCATTTCTTATTTAACACACTGAATAATATTTATTCTCTTGCTAACAGAAAATCGGAGCAAACAGGAAATGCAATTATGAAACTTTCGCATTTAATGCGATATATGTTATATGAAGCTAAAAAAGACAGAGTTGACTTACAAAACGAAATTAATTATTTAACAGATTATATAGAGTTGCAAAAATTAAGAATGCCTGATAAATCAAAAGTAGTTTTTAATATTGAAGGAAACGAAAATGATAAAGAAATTGAACCTATGTTACTTGTCCCTTTTCTTGAAAACGCCTTTAAACACGGTGATATTTACTCTGATGATGCTAAGATTGATATACTTTTGAGGATAAAAGAAACAGAATTATTATATAAAGTTGAAAACAAAATTGATGAAGCAACAATTAACGGTAAAGATAAAGTAAAAGGAATAGGACTTGATAATTTAAATAAAAGACTGAAATTGTACTATCCCGGGAAACATGAATTCAGTACAGAAAAAAAAGGAAATGTTTTTATATCAATTTTAAAAATAAGGTTTGATTAAATTACATTGTTAAATTGTTCTATTGTTAAATTGTTCTATTGTTACATTGTTTTATTGATATATTGGTACATTATTTTATTGTATAAAGTTATTGTTTTATGGAAAAGAAATTCTTAATATTGAATGATATTGCAGCATATAAAATTGCATTTAATTTATCAAATTATGTTTGGGATATTGTTGTTATATGGGATTATTTTGCAAAAGAAACAGTCGGAAAACAATTTGTAAAAGCAATTGACAGTATTTCCGCAAATATAGCAGAAGGTTTTGGAAGATATAGTAAAAAAGATAAAGTTAGATTTTACAGATACAGTTTCGGGTCATTAAAAGAAAGTTTTGATTGGAATGAAAAATCTAAAAATAGAAAATTATTAAAACCTGAACAATATGATTATATTTTTTCAGAATTAAATAAATTACCAAAAGAAATTAACAGTTGGATAAAATATACAAACGATAAACTAAAATATTAATACAATTTTTTAATGTTATACTATCACATTGCTAAATTGTTACCTTATGAAAAAAATATGCAGCGACAGAACAATTTAACAATGTATCAATGAAGCAATTTAACAATGTATCAATGTACCAATGAAGCAATGTATCAATGCAACAATGAAGCAATTTAACAATGCAACAATTTAACAATTTAACAATGAATCAATGAAAAAAATGAATTGCATA
>JAUVIG010000633.1 GCA_030592825.1 Chlorobiota bacterium
AACTACTGATATCAGTTATGATTTCAATAACAGTGTTCTGCATGGTGAAACTTCTGTTTATGTAAATATGCCGCATATTATTGTAGGTGCTAATCCTAACAACTTGGCCGGAACTTCAATACTTCATTTCGCTCCCGATGAATGGTATATTACCGTAGGAACACCGGATCAAAGAGTAGGTGTAAAAGTTATTGATATTTTTACACTAACGAGTTATTTTATGATAGGTACAAATATCCCGGCGATGCCTCCGCCGCCGAGTGAAGTTACTGATATTTTAGGTCAAATTGATTTTAACAGAGATTTGGATGCTCTCGGAGAAGGTTCAGGTTTTGCTCTTGGTGCATCATTGTCCGTAAGTATCAACGAAAGTTTTTCAATATTTTACGGAAGTTTTGCTGCCGGAGCCGGTTTTGATATTATGCTGAAAAATTACGGACCTAATGTAAGATGTACCGGGCAAGCTGAACCTCTCGGAATTAAAGGATGGTATGCACAAGGACAAGTTTATGCCTATTTGCAAGGTGCTCTTGGGATAAGAATAAAAAAGGGTATTGCGAAAGGTGATTATGAAATCATCAATCTTGCTGCTGCAGCTGTATAACAAACAAAAATGCCGAATCCGTTTTGGATGCAAGGAAATGTGGGCGGTCATTATTCAATTTTAAACGGATTAATTGAAGGTGAATGTAATTATGAATTCACTCTCGGCGAACAATGCGAAATGGAAGGGGGAGATGGTCTTTCAGGTTTGACGGTTATTGCAGAAACTTCTCCTGCACCAAATTCTGAAGATGTAGATGTTTTTAACGGAGCACAAGTTGCATTTAACATGAAAGTTGATCATGTTTTTCAATTTGTCGATATAAATAATAATACAAGAACATTTAAAATTGAACTGGATTATTTTAAATTGGAAAACCAAGGGCAACAAATTGTAGGTAATTTAATTTGGAATGATAATCATGATGTACTTGCAATTGAAACTTTTGAAATTTTACCCGGTCAAGCAGAAATTAATCTTTCAGTACAAGTACATTTTGAAGAAAAAATTAACGGAACTTGGCAACCGGTATATTACGACGGAGAATTAGCAAAAGAAGTTTCAGAAAGCAGTTTTATTACAGGACCTGCTCCCGATTATATACCGCAACACAATGTACTATACACATATCCTGTACGAAATCAAATGAACTATTATCAGTCTGAAGCAAATTACGGTTTCATTCAACTTAATCAAGGGCAACTATACTTATTTGAAGAAAATGATGAATGGATACAAAAGGCAAGAATGAAAAGTACATCCGGACAAGTTGATTTTGATTATACATACAATACAGATACAAGAAGAATAAATTACAATACGCCGAACAATCTCTTGAATGATAAAATTTATGCTTTAATGTTAATAAATATCCCTGCCGGTGAAAATGCACAAGTTGATGAAAATGTTCAAGACACTACTGTAAGTATTGTTGTTGATTCGATTAGCGTTGATATTAACACTAAAGATATTGAAGGAGATTTAACACTCCTGCAAGAAAAAGAAATATATACATCTTATTTTAAAACAAGTAAGTATAACACTTTTGTTGCTAAAATGAATGCATTGGATGTATCTCCGCCCTGGAGTTGGGTAATATATAACGGAGTACATAAAATAGGAGTACAATTTGGCGGAAATGAATACTTTGATAAATTTGAACTGCAAGGAAATGATGATATTGATCCTTTGGTACAAATTTTAACAGATAACAATAACAATTGGTTTAATAATTACTCATATCCTTTAATTTATTGTCCTTTATCCGGATTCTCATGCAATAATAATTTCCCTTCAGATGTAAATATAAATTGGGCTGACAGACCGGCTGATGTCGGCATTGCACCTCTCATAACATCCTATTTATCATTAGACCCGGTCAGCTATCCTGTGTTAACAGATACTGATGTTCAAAATGATTATGCAGAAATTGATGCCTATTCAACATATTTAACAAACATTATGGATTATTATCATTATAAAGATTATGAAAATCTGTTACAACAAGCGGCAAATCATGCTTTAAAAAACAGCAACCAAGCACTAATTAATATTTTGAATACACCATACCCAAGCATGCAAGCAGGTTAT
>JAUVIG010000408.1 GCA_030592825.1 Chlorobiota bacterium
AATAAAATATCTTCTGTGTTCAGTTGTATTCCCTCGCTTCTTCGCAGTCCGCAACCGTAGTAAATGCTTAACATTGCTTTGTCCCGGTATCCGAGAATGTCGTTTCCGCAAGCTTTGTAAAGTGCTGATATTTCGGCTGTTGTCAGTATTATTATTTCCGATTTTATTCGTTCGGGTTTTATATTTATTGTGATATTTTCCTGTTCGCTTTCTCTTAAATATTTCGCAAATCGCTTTATTGAATTGAGATTGATGATAATATAATTCTGGCTTAATCCTCCGGGTTTTCTTTTGTTTGGTCTGATTTTCAAGTAATTGTAATATTCTTTGATGTGCCGGTTTTCGATGTCTTGTATTTCTTTTATTCCGGATTTTTCAATATAATCTAAAAAGTTTTTTACTTGTTTGGGGCTGCTGTAGATTGTGCTTTCTGCGTAGTTTAAGAGTTTCAGCCAACGTTTGAAGTTTTCAATGTGTTGTTTCATTGTGTATTATTCTTTTGACTCGACTCAATTTTTTGTACCCCCTCTTGACCTTTTTGAAGTATAACAGTTATACTCAGATATTTTTGTTTTTCAATGCTTTACACCTTAATAAGTGTAACATTCCGCATTGTTATACTCATGTTATACTTAATCTTCATTTGATTTTGATGCAGATTTTTGGCGAATTTTGTCCAATATTTCGTTTAATATGTCCATATTCTTCTGTAAATCATTATATTCATTCCAGTTTGACACTTCATATTCAAAGCCTTTTTTACGATTTCCACCAACTCTTTTTATATAATTCCGGCTTTCCAAATCTCTTACATAACGGTTGATTGTCATTGGGTTAAATCGCATTTTCTCTCTTAATTCTTTGGTAAAAAAACTTTCTTTTCCAGTGGTTTTAACATGATATTTTATTGCTTCAAAAAAGCTCCTTACAACTTTTGTTAATTCGTCCGATTTCGCCAGTAACACATCTTTTATTAATGAGTTAGCATTTTCAATGTCTTCAAAAGTAGTTTCAATGTATTTTTCGCCGGTTTCCCGGTTTGTTTTTAGCGGACGTTGGTACTGATGATAAAAAGTAATTGTCTCAATAAAAGCAAGATAATGACTGTTTGTTCTGAGAGGTTTAAAAACATAATCCGGTATTTTCAACATTTCGGCGTAGGGGTTTATTACTTTAACAGGTCTCAGAACTGTTTGCATATCTTTAAAAAACTCTTTTATTTCTTCCTCTTTTTTTGTGTCGATTTTGCCGGCTGAAAGTGTTCTTTGGTAATTCATTATCTTTTCTTTTTGTTCTTTGGAGTTGTCCAAATAGATTAATATTGAGCGGTTTGCGTTGTCTTCATAAAGTCTTTCTTTTGTTGTTGTTCCTGCCAAACAAATTGGACCTTCTACTGTTAAATTTATGGTTTTGTTGTTGCCTTTGCTGTCTTTTACGGTTACGGTTTTGTTTATTTTCCGCTTGCTTTGCAGTTCTCGCAAGGGATACAGAACGGTTTCGGCTCCGTCCATATCTTCGATTAAAACTAATTTATGTTTCAGCTCTGTTTTATCAAAATAGTAAAAAGCATTTTCGGAGAGTATTGTTATTTCTTTTTTGTCTTGTTCCGGGATTAGCTCCGATATTTTTTCCTGCAAATAAGTTTTTCCGGTTCCCGAACTGCCCAAACTGATGATATGTAGCGGTTGTTCTCTTAATCTTGAAGTAAAAATCATGTACATTAAAATTCTGTTTTTTTCTTCGCCTATTACTCCGGTTCTGCCGATGTCAGCGTTGGTTCTTTTTAAAAGTTTCGGTTCTGATAAATAGTTAATTGCCCTTCGACTCCGCTCAGGGGACAGTTCTCTTTGCGAGGGTGTTACACGTTTTTGAGATTCAATTTTTGACATTCTGTAATATTCTAATTTGTCCGTCAGTTCTGATATTGCTCGGTTTAAAATGCTTGTTCCGGTTTCTAATTTTTCGGCTGCTTTACTGATAAAGCGGTCGGTTTGGTCAATATTATAAAGGTCGATATTGTTTCTGACAGAATTTAAAAGATATTGCATTTTTAGCGTAACTCTTAACCTGTCAAGTTGTTGCATATTAATTCCGCCGAGTATTGCTATTTGCAGCTCGCCGGTTGTGAAAGTGATGTAGTCGGGATTTTTGGGATTAAATAATGACGAATGACTATTGACTAATGCTTTGTCGGCTTCGCCGTTTTTGTTATTTCCGGAGACTGAGCCTTGGTTACTGAGCGGGGTCGAAGTAGTCGAAGTCGGATTTTCTAATATTTCCGATTTTTCAGATGAAAAAGAAATTTTTTGCCTCTTATTAATAAGGTGTGTAAATATTTCGGGTTCGTGTCCGTCTAAAAGACTGTTTATGTCTTCATTGTCGGGCGTTTGAACTGTTGATATTTTGCAATTTTTGAGTGTTTTTAATTCTTCGGCGTATTTTTCTGCTGCATCTCTGCCGGCTTTGTCGCCATCGAAAAAGAAAATTATTTCTTTCAGATTCGGCAGTTCTGCAATTGCGGTTTTATGTTCCGGTGTTAGTCCGTTTGTTCCGTAACAGGCGAGTACAGCGGTTTTGTTTGCTTGCCCGGCTTCGACAACTTCGACAACTTCGACAAGCTCAGTTACCGCAGCCTCCGGGATAAATTGTAAAAGTGTAGCTGCATCAATTATGCTTTCTGTTAAAATTAAAATTTCTGTTTCTTCTTTTGGATATTTCGGATAAAGTCCGGTTCTTTCTGCTGTGTAATAATGTTTGCCGGTTTTTCCGGAGATTGAGCTTGTCGAAATCGGTTTATCTAAAACGCTCCGTCCGTAAAAACTTACAATTTCCCCGGTTTTATTTTTCAAAGGAAAAATAAGGCAGTGTTTCATTTTTTTGTATGAGCTGCCGGAGTTGTAGCCTACTTCAATTTTATTTATGTCCAAATGTCTGCTTTCGGCGTATTCTTTGGCTTTGGGGCTTCTCAGGATTGCGTGTTTGAAGCTCGTAAACATTTTCAGATAATTTTCATTCATTGGGTTTTGTTTGTTTGGATTTTTTGGTAGTTGAGACGCACGGCCGTACGTCTTTACGCTGCCGATGAGTTCTTTTGCTTTTAGTATGGCTTGATGTTTCGTTAAATTCTCTTTCTTTTGTATAAATTCTATTTGGTCGCCGGTAGCTCCGCAGCCGAAGCAGTGGAAAGTGTTGGTTTTTTCGTAGATTTTTAGGCTTGGGGTTTTGTCGTTGTGGAAAGGACAGTTTAACATACCGTTTTTGTCGGGGGACAAATTGTAGTGGTTTAAGACTGTTTTTATTGGGAGTTGGCGTTTTATTTCTTGGATTTGCATCTTTTTTGAAAAATTTTCATCTACTTATTTATTGACATTGTTATTTTGCAAATATCTATATAAATATAGATAAATGCAAAATAATTCTAACTAAATTTTCAAAATCAGTTTATTGTCGTACATTATTCTTGTAAATTCTCATATTTATCAGTATTTTTGTAGATAAAATATAATATAAGTTTGAAGTGGATTTTGGAGATAAATTAATAGAAATAAGAAAAAAAAGAGGATTGTCTCAGGAAAAGTTGGGAGAAATAGTTGATATAGATAAACGGCTTATTTCAAGATACGAAACAGGAAAAAATGTTCCGTCAATTGAGGTTGCTAAAAAATTTGCTGTTGCCCTTAGTGTGTCATTGGATTATTTAATGGGACTTGGTTTTTCATTATTTATAGATGACCCGGAAATGACAAAAATTTTAAAAGAGTACGATAAGTTAAGTTCTGATGACAAAGCTACTACGAAAAAAGTTTTAAAAGCTCTTAGCTTTTATTCTAAAATTGAAGAAACACAAAATAAATTAGCTATATAAAACAAGTATGATATTTCGCAGTTTTTTGATTTTTATAT
>JAUVIG010000588.1 GCA_030592825.1 Chlorobiota bacterium
CAGTTTAATGTAAATACGGGAGGAGTTGAGGGTAAAGTAAATATAAACAATGTATTAAGGTTGCAACCCAGATCTTCCGCACCCCCTGACCCTGAAGAAGGAGATTTGTATGTAGGAACCGATTTTCATATTTATTGCTGCCTGAATTCAACTTGGGTGCAACTTGATTAAGAATTCTTAACTAAATAACTAAAAAATATTGTTTCATTTAAAAATTATAAAAATGAAAAAGTTAAAAAACATTTTAATACTAATGCTCACTTTTGTAACCGGTATTTGTTTAGCTCAAACCGGAATAACAATAAATGCAGATGCAAAACTCAGCATTTCAGGTGATGCAATTATAAAAATTGCGGATTGTGATTTTACTAATAATTCATTTGAAAATCAATTTGGCGGGACATTTATTTTTACCGGTACATCAAACCAACAAATAGGCGGAACTTCCGAAAGTGAATTTTCAATATTAGAAATTGATAACAGTAACGGAGTAAGTCTGGGAAATAATGTAATAATAAATAATGAATTAATTTTAAGTCAAGGAGTTGTTAATATTCAAGACAATGATCTTACATTATCAGAAAATTCTGATGTTTCAGGAACATTTTCTTCCGGAAATATGATTAGTGCTGACGGTTTAGGATATTTTATCAGAGAGATCAGCACTGCCGGAACTTACTTTTTCCCGATAGGTGATTTAACATCGGGAGCCGATTACTCACCTGTTGAATTGGATTTTACTTCAGGAACATTTAATAATGCAAGTGTTTCTGTTAATTTGTCAAATAATAAACATCCTGATAATCCAAGTACTACAGATTATTTAAACAGATATTGGATATTATCATCCTCCGGGATTTCCGGCTTTTCTTGCGATATGACTTTTGAATATGTCTCCGGTGATATTGTAGGGAATGAGGCAAATATAAGAGGAGCAATACGGAAGAATGAAGGATGGAAGAATTTGGGACAAGCTTCTTCTAACCAATTCTCCGGAATTTATTGGGCATTAGGTGAAGTAACAGGTGTTAATTCAGAATATGTAGAAATCAAAGACTTGAATAATAATAATCCTGAAGTTTTCTATTACAACGGAACGATTTTCATTAACAATTTGAGTGATGTTAAAATAAAGAACATTGAGATATATAACGCTATAGGTCAATTAGTAAGTGTTGAAAGTGTTAAAAACGAGGGACATGATGAAATTTCGTTTTCTAATACAAAAGGATACTATTTATTAAAAATTAATACAAACAAATCATATTTCGTAAAACAAATTTTGGTGAACTAATTTTTTATATCAAAAAAATTTCTGCCGGAAACATAATAGTTTTCGGTTTTTTTTATATTTTTAACAAAATTTGCATAAGATTTGTACTAATGCAACTATTATATTGTTTTTGCGTCTGATTATTGTTTCTATATGTTTGAAGCAGATACCTAATAAATATTACTTTGCTTTTAACTGTTGGCTTTTCAGATACAAAAATTTTGCTGAAAAACAAGATTTTACATGATAAAAATATAAACTGTTACAAATGAAAAAGTTTATTATAATTTTTATAACAATACTTCTTCCTGTTATATCTTTTTCCCAAATTAATAAAGATGGTTTACCTTTTATAAAAAAATATACTGATAAAGACTATGGGGATGCCGGACAAATTTGGGCTATAGAACAAGATACAAGAGGTGTAATGTATTTTGGATGTAATTACGGTTTAAAAACTTTCGACGGTAAAAACTGGAAAAGTTACAATAATCCAAACAGTACAATTCTTAGATCTCTCGCTGTTGATGATAAGGGATTGGTTTATTTCGGAGCAGAAGGTGATTTTGGTGTTATATTGCCGGATTCAACAGGAGAACTTACATTTTATTCTTTATTCTCAAATTATTTTGAGATTGATTTTAGCTCTGTTTGGAAAACTCTAATTGCCGGAGACAGAGTATATTTTCAAAGTTTTGAAAAATTATTTTTCACAGAACTTCCGGTTAAAATTGATGCTTCCGGAAAATTATTAAATAAAGTTCATCACATCAAACCGGAGAAAGCAATATTCCATTTGTCTTTTTCCGTTAATGAAAATTTATACATAAGAGAATGGGAAAGGGGACTTGGGATTGTTAAAGATGACAGAGTTAAAATAATACCCGGAGGAGAGCAATTTGCTTTTTCAAGGATTTATATTATGTTGCCTTATGATGAAACAAGAATATTAATAGGTACAAGAAGTTCCGGCTTTTTTTTATATGATACAACAAAAAAAGAAAACGCAATAATTCCTTTTTACATTGAAAATCAAGAACTGATAAATAACAGTTTATTATATAACGGTGTACTTCTGCATGATGACACTTATGCTATAGGTACAGTAAATGACGGTGTTATTTTTTTAGATAAAAACGGTAAAATAACCGGACACTTTAATGAAAAAACAGATTTAGTTCGACAACTTGTTTTCTCAACATATTGCAACCCAAATGATAAAAATTCACCGTTTTGGTTTTTTAACGG
>JAUVIG010000599.1 GCA_030592825.1 Chlorobiota bacterium
CTTTGAACAATCCGGTTTCAGATGCACAATCTTTATATGATGTTATAACAAAAAAATATTCTTTTAAGAAAGAAAACATTACTTTCATTAAAAATTCAACACGCAGAGATATTATTATTGCTTTTGATAATTTGAGTAAAACTGTAACAGAAGACGATAATCTTTTGATATTTTTTGCCGGACACGGATATTGGGATGAAAAAATGAAACAAGGCTATTGGTTGCCTGCTGATGCCTCATATGATAATTCGGTAGATTGGATTAGAAATTCAACAATTCAAGGATATATTGGAAGTATTAATTCAAAACACACATTATTAATTGCCGATGCCTGCTTCAGCGGAGGAATTTTTAAAACACGAAAAGCATTTAATGATGCTTCTGAAGGAATAAATAAACTTTATGAGCTAAGCAGTCGTAAAGCAATGACATCAGGAACCTTAAAAGAGGTCCCCGACGAAAGTGTATTTTTAAAATATCTTGTAAAAAGATTAAATGAAAATCCGGAAAAATATATTTCGGCACAAGACTTATTCACAAGTTTTCGAACGGCAGTTTTAAACAACAGCCCGAATGTACCTCAATACGGAACAATTAAAGATACAGGAGATGAAGGCGGTGATTTTATTTTCATTAAACAATAGAAGATTCACCGGGAAAAAATATACTTTTGATGATTAATCAAGATGTATGAGTGATATTTTTACTTCGGGATTTTTGGGTATGTTGGATGCTTTGGCAAGGGTTTTTATTATTATCATAGTTGCCGGATTGTTAGTCAGAAAGAAAATCATCTCACAGAAGCAAATTGAAGCCTTATCGAAAGTTACTGTTATTGTATTATTACCGTCCCTTGTATTTGCAAATACCATAAAACATTTTAATCCCGACAGTTTGCCGTATTGGTGGTTACTGCCTTTGATCGGAATATTAATGAGTACAGTAGGCTTCTTATTTGCTTCGGGTGTTTTTGCACCGGATTTCAGAAAGCAAAAGAATATGATTGCTTTATCTTCCATGCAAAATGCCGGTTATCTGGTATTGCCGATAGGGCAAGTAGTATATCCCGATAAATTTGAAGAATTCGCATTAATTACTTTTTTGTTTATTCTCGGTTATAATCCTCTTTTATGGACTCTCGGAAAATACTTGGTAACATCAAAAGATGAAAAAGTTAAGTTTCATTATAAAGATTTGATTACACCGCCTGCAGTTGCTAATGTTTTGTCTTTAATTATAGTTTTAATCGGTATTCAAAAGATTTTCCCTGTTATTATTATTGATTCTGTCAGTTTAATCGGAGATGCTGCGGTTCCGGTAGCGACATTTGTACTCGGGGCAACACTCGGAACAGTTTCTTTAAGAAAATTCCCGAATATTTGGAATACAATTCGTGTAATCTTTGTAAAGTACCTGTTACTTCCCATTGCAACACTCGGTGTTTTAATTTGGTTTAATGTAGCCGAAACCAATCCCTTATTAGCTGATTTTTTTATGATACAAGCAGCAGCAGCCCCCGCAACCGGATTAATATTGCAAGTAAGAACCTACGGCGGCGATGTAAATAAAGTAGCCGGAATGATGTTAATAACATATATCGCCTGCCTTATTGCATTACCGTTTTGGATTGCGGTTTGGCATATGATGGTATAGTTAAACGCAAAGTCAGCTGGTGAATAAGTCAATAAATAACCGGAAAAAAACAGTCTTTTTTCACAAGAATAAAATCATTCACCCGCTGACTGTCATTATACTCTCTAACAGCCTACCCTTTATTTTTTAGAACGGTTTTAATCCGCTTAAAAGTTAAATGTCAAAATTCGTTAATGCTGGAAGTTGTGGAGTTAAATGTCAATAAATTTTGAACTTTAATCACATTATCATGTTACTGAAAAAGTTTACGGATTAATGATTCATTTGTATGGAAAGACATTTTAAGTGAGCGGGAAGGCATTTTATTTTTACGGAATGGGGATTTAAAATGCAGTAGTATATTGTTTATTGGTTTGTAGCTTGGGAGCTGTTGAGAATGTGTATTAAGAATATATAGAACACCAGCGGCTAAGCCGATCGAACGGGGAAAGATAGATTTTGAACAGACGTTATAGAATTTATTATTATATTTGTAAATAATAAACAATAACATGAAAGAATGTCTATATTATTATTCCATTTTTTATTATTTAAAAGAGCATTGTAGCATTTCTCATAACATTTAAATCTTGAAGCAAAATATTATAATTTATGCTAACAATGAAATATAATCTAAAATATTCGAGTAACTCAAAAAAAGGGATTGAAAGAGAAAAAAATCAAGACCGAATATTAATTGTTGATAAAGAGAATTACAATGTATTTATGATATTTGATGGTGTAAGGTCCAACCCTTTTAGCTATTTATTTATAAATGAGTTTAAAAAAAGTGTGAGA
>JAUVIG010000384.1 GCA_030592825.1 Chlorobiota bacterium
CAACAGCATCAGCTAATGATTTTCCGAGTATTTCAGATGTGAAATCAAAAACTGATTTCGCAAGTTCATCACCTAATTTTGCTTTTTCATAAATCAGTTTTGAGTTAAGTTCGCCCGAATCAATATTTCTTAAAAGACTGTTTCCGGAAGATTGTTTCAAAATTTCTTTTGCAGTTCTGACAATTCCTGTTGCTGAAGCATAAGTTTCTAAACAACCTTTTCTGCCGCAGCCACATAATCTGCCATCGGGAATTGCAATTGTATGTCCTATTTCTCCCGCAAAACCGTCATGACCGTACAATATTTTACCGTTCGTAACTATTCCGCTGCCGAGTCCGGTTCCGAGTGTAATAAAAATAAAATCATTCATTCCTTTTGCACCGCCGTATAATTTTTCACCTAAAGCCCCTGCATTGGCATCATTTGTTATTAATACCGGTACATCAAACTGTTCTTTAACTAAATCAGCAATCGGAATAATTCCTTTCCACTCAAGATTAGCAGCATGCTCTATTGTTCCTTTATAAAAATTCCCGTTTGGAGCTCCGATGCCGATACCTTTCAAAACAAATTCTTTGTTCAATAATAAAAATTCCTTTTTAATCACAGAAGATAATTCATAAACATATTTCTGAACATTTTTATATCCTTTTGTAGAAAGTTTTTGTTCAGACAAAATATTACCAACTCTGTCAACAATTCCGAAAACAGTATTTGTTCCGCCTATATCTATTCCGATTACGATTTCTTTCATACAAGAAAAAATCTGAATGTTAAATTATTTTGAATGTCTTTTCAATTAATCAACTCTTTTGCTTCTTTGCCTGTCCGCCGATAGGCAGACGACTTTGTGTAACATAAACTTCTTCAACTTTTACAACAGCTTTCCTCTTCCATCTGCCCGTAAAATAATATATTGTTGATGCAGTCATTCCGAATGCCCATGTAACAGGTAATGCAATCCAAATGCCTGTTTCTCCGTAAAATCTTGATAAATATTCTGAAAGCGGAACTCTGATTACCCATAATGTTAATAATGTAATAAACATCGGAAATAATGTATCACCTGCTCCTCTGAAAACTCCTGTCAGAGAAAACATTACAGAAAAGATAAAATAAAACGAACTGACAATCATTAAATATTCTGTTCCTATTCTGATAATTTCACCATCCGGAGTAAAAGCATTCATTAGTATTTCTGCCGTTGACATAACTATTAAACTGATTAATACTGCAATAGTACCCGACATAAGAATAGTCGCTTTTAATCCTTGTTTCACTCGATCAATTCTTCCGGCACCGACATTTTGTCCCGTAAATGCAGTAAGTGCCATTGAAAAGCTCATTGCAGGTACCATTCCGAAAAAATCAATTCTCATGGCTACGGAATAAGCATCAGTTACTGTCATCCCGAATTTACTTACAATTCTGTAGATAGCCATCATGCCCAAAGCAACAAACATGTGCTGTAAACCGGAAGGTAAACCGATTTTAACACTCTTAAAAAATATATCTTTACTATATTTTAAACCAAATAAATGAATTTTAAATAAATCATACTTTTTTCGAATATAAATGACAGCCGACAAAAACGCACCTCCTTTTGAAATTAAAGTCGCATAAGCAATTCCTTCAATTCCCATATTTAAATATTTAATGAATATGATATCTAAAACAATATTTGTGATGCTTGCCACAATTAAAAAATATAAAGGAGTTTTGGAATCTCCCAAGCTCCTGAAAATTGCTGCGGTACCGTTATACCCGAAATCTAATACCAAACCGGAAAGTAATATTGTAAGATATATTTTTGCAGAAGAAGATGTTCCGGGAGGAAGTTTTACAACTCCCAATATTTCATCAATAAATACAATTCCTGTGAAACCGATTATTACGGAAGATAACAATAAGATGATATACATTGTATCAATTGCTTTCTGAACATTGCCGTATTGTTTAGCTCCGAAAAATTGTGAAATAACAACACCGGCACCTGTTGCCAGACCGATTCCCAAAGAAATTAAAGCAAAAAATATCGGAAAAGAAGCTCCGACAGCAGTTAATGCTCCTTTTCCCAAGTAATTACCAACAACAATACTGTCAACAAAAACATATAGTTGTTGAAACACATTTCCGAGTAACATCGGTAATGCAAACAACAAAATCAACTTCCCTTCTTTTCCTATGGTGAGATCTTTCAAAATTTCTTTGTCTTAATTTTTATTTCCAAATTTTTTATGAGTTCGATTTAAAAATGTTATAAAGGTGCATAGCAACTTTTATAATTAGTTAAATATCAATATGATAATTATTCTGTATTTTGCAGAATTAGTTGCTTTGTACCTTTTTTAACTGCAATTATTTTATTTTCTCCAACTTCACCGTAAAATGCCTCATAATCGGTGCTTCTTCCAGTATTCGCATCCCATGTTTAGCTTCATGTCTGTTATCAAATATTTTTTTGCATACTGCGGCAACATAATCCATATGGCTGTTTGTATATGTTCTTCTCGGAATTGCAAGTCTGACAAATTCTAATTCAGGATAACGGTTTTTACGAGTTTCAGGATCTCTGTCAGCCAGAATAGTTCCTATTTCAACACCTCTGATTCCGCCCACAATATACAACTCAACAGCAACAGTTTGTGCAATATACTCTTCTTTTTTAATTTGCGGCAAAAAACGTTTAGCATCAACGAATACAGCATGTCCGCCTATTGGTTGCTGTAACGGTATGCCGGATTCCATCAATTTATTACCGAGATATTCTACTTGTTTTATTCTGGCTTCCAAAACTTCAAATTCTGTACCCTCATCTAAGCCTTGAGCCAAAGCGTTCATATCTCTGCCTGACATACCTCCGTATGTAATATAACCTTCAAACATAATGTTATACACAGAAGCTTTTTTAAATAACTCTTCACTCCTCATGCCTATGAATCCGCCCATATTTACAATTGCATCTTTCTTACTGCTCATTGTCATTCCATCTGCATATTTATACATCTCCTTAACAATCTCTTTGATTTTTTTATGCTTATATGCTTCTTCACGGATTTTAATAAAATATGCATTTTCTGCAAAACGTGCAGAATCATAGAACACAGGTATATCATATTTATCGGCCAGTGCTTTAACATCTTTCATATTTTGCAATGAAACAGGTTGCCCGCCTGATGAATTATTTGTAATTGTAACAATGATCATCGGTATCTTTTCCTTTGGATATTTTTTTAGTACTGCTTCCAATTTATCTAAATCCAAATTACCTTTAAACGGATAATTTAAAGTTGTATCAAATGCTTCATCAATTGTACAATCTATTGCTTTGGCTTTTCGGAATTCAATATGCCCTTTGGTAGTATCAAAATGAGAATTACCCGGAACAACATCACCTTTATTAATCATTGCTGAAAATAATACATTTTCAGCTGCTCGTCCTTGATGTGTCGGTAAAAAATAATCAAATCCGAGAATGTTCTTTACAGCATCTTTCATTTTATAATAAGAAGAAGCACCGGCATAACTTTCATCACCCAACATCATTGCCGACCATTGTTTGTCTGACATGGAACCGGTTCCGGAATCTGTCAACAAGTCAATATAAACTTGCTCACTTTTCAAGTTGAATAAGTTATAATCAGCTTCTTTAATCCATTTTTCACGTTCTTCTTGCGTACTTCGATAGATTTGCTCTACCATTTTTATTTTATAAGGTTCTGCATATGGTAATGACATAATTATTAAATTTAAATGAAAGTATTAAAGTGTTTATTAAAATGTGTCGGGGAGAGTTATTAAACAAAACTGTCACGTTTTTTAATACATATAAACAACATTTTTTTACCGGTATGATATTTATAAAGAGGCATAATTATGAAACTTGGATTTTACAAATTTATAATTTTTTACGATATTTATCAAGTATTACTTTTTTACACCTTAAATTGTATTGTATTTTAATTTAATCTAAATAAGAATTTCAGAAAGCAGCAAAAAATATTAACCTTCAATTCGAAAGTCTTATTGTAAAATATTGGATTTTTGAAAGTTTAGAGTGGCAAGGTTCACTTATTTAATCGCATCTGCTATCGTGCAAACCGCTAATAATCAGACGCATCCACGCCGCACTAGCGGACTTAAGTTTAAAAAAGTATTCATTATTTAAC
>JAUVIG010000045.1 GCA_030592825.1 Chlorobiota bacterium
AACTTTATCCGATTTTCAAATAAAGGAAATTATCAGTAAAGAAATAATATTACAAAGGCGCAGTGATAAAAAAATGAAAGGATTGTATCTCGGATTTAATGTTAACGCACTTGCCGGAAGATTGCAATCAGACAATAATATTCAATATTATAACAGGGATTATAAATTGTCGGGAACATTTTCCGCCGGTATTTCTGCCGATTACTGTCTTTCTTCTAATTATGCTGTCGGTATCGGAATTGATTATTGCAGTTTTAATTCTAATTTTTATACCAAATATAATAACGGGATGAATAATAACTTACCGGGAACGGATATTGATAACGACAATTATTATTTGTATGTTAATTCTGATTTTACCGAAAAAAATAGTTTGAAATATGTTTCAATACCGGTGAAATTCAAATACAGACATAAGCTGTATGATGACATCTCGTTTTTTGCTTCGGCGGGCTTCTCAACTTCCTTTTTATTATCATCCGACTCATATATTAGCGGAAGTTCTGTGCATTCGGCTTGGTATGAAAAATACAATTTGCTTGTAGATGATGCTGAATTATATAATCTCGGTGAACATAACTACGATGAAAACTTTGATCTTTCAGTTGCTGATCTTTTCTTTTCCGGAATATTAGAAGTTGGTGTCTCAATTCCAGTAAAAGAGAATTCATATCTGAATGTAGGAGCAAGTCTTGATCATAGTTTTAGTAACTTAAATTATAATACGTCCTCATACAGAGACGATTATATTAATTTACACGGAGCACCGAAGTCATTGTTCTTACAATCAGGCGGTATCTTTATTTCTTATCTTTATAAACTGTAAAAGCTGTTAACAACATAACTAAATTATTTACACATGAAAAAGTCAACATTAATCATAACTGTTTTATTGCTTTTGAATAATATTTTATCATTTGCAAATGATGATGAAATAATAATTTCATCATACAGCGGACACAATGCAAAAATAACAATTACAAAAAGTGAGTTTATTGATAATGGTTTTAAAGTAACGTTTGGAATAACTTGGGTTAATTCATCTCTCAAAACCGTAAATAATGAAAACTCTGTTTTGGCAATATTGACTGAATCCGTAAAAGTATTTCCGGAGAATTCTGTAGGCATATCAAGTAAAAATGCTGTAAGTGATTTTTCAAATAAAGAGTTTACTGTCGAGTTTTTTGCCATGCCGGATTTTGAAGGTGGAGAAGTAAAAATTATACTTCCTTTTATTTTTTCAGAAAATAAAGAAGAAGCCAAAAACGGAAATTGGAAAGAAGTATTATACTCAAAAGCAAAAGAGCCGACAATTTCTTATGAGGTTGACGGTAAATTGATTAAAGATGTATATGCTCCGGAAGTACGATTAACAAGCCCTTTGCTCAATAAAAACAATGATGAAAAAATACCGATTGTAGAAACTAAAATTGCTGATGTTCATATTTCAGCTTACGATAAAAGTGGTGTTAAAGAAATCTATATCAATAACAGAAAGGCAAAATTCAATTTTACCGGAGAATATACGGCAAAGGTAACTCTTTACACAGGATTAAACATTATTAAAGTAAAAGCAACAGATAATTTCGGTAATGAAAACGAAACTGAATTTGAAATAATATGTTCTTATCAATACGATCTGGATATGAGAGGCGGAAAATATTATGCATTAATTGTAGGAATAAATGATTATAATGACCCGAATATTCCTGATCTTGATAAGCCTGTTACAGATGCAGAAGCTCTAAAAAAGGCACTGTCCTCACTTTATACTTTTGATGAGAATAATATCACATTTCTGAAAAACCCGACACGTTCAAAATTTATAAATGAATTAGACCGATTGGCAGGACAATTAGGCAGTGATGATAACTTGCTTGTTTTTTATGCAGGTCACGGTTATTGGGATGATTTTAAAGAAATAGGTTATTGGATGCCCTCCGATGCTGTTGTCGGAGACCATTCCTCATGGATCAGAAACAGCACTATAAAAGAGTATATAGGCGTGTTTAAAACAAAACAAACCCTGTTAATTACAGATGCATGTTTTAGCGGTTCTATTTTCAAAACAAGGGGAATTAAAGCCGACAGGGTTGTGGCATATCAAAAAATTTACGATTTGCCCGGCAGAAAAGGTATGACAAGCGGAACATTAAAAGAAGTTCCGGATGTCAGTGTTTTCTTCAAACCATGTTGAAAAGATTGACCGAAAATGAAGACAAATATTTAACATCTTCCGGTTTGTTTAACAGTTTAAGAGATGCTGTTTTAAATAATTCTCCAAATGTCCCGCAGTTCGGAACAATTCAAGGAGCAGGTGATGAAGGAGGTGAATTTATTTTTATAAAAAGATAAATAAAAAAATTTTGTTAATAGTTTTATTAAAATTCGCAGGATAGTGCTTGACTGTGTTTCTAACACAATCTTTAATCAATCTATTTATAAATTCACTTTTTCATAATTTTGTTTTATATTTGCCTGAATAAAGAAATTAATATCATATGGCCTTAAAATTAAACAATATTAAAAATCTCTTCGTAGTTGAAGAAGAAGTTGAAGCGGGAAAAACTTCCGAAAAGAAATCTGATGATAAAAAAGAAATATCAAAAAGCACTAAAGAAACTGAAGATTCAAAAGTTTCATGGAAATCATCATCTTCAAAAAATGTTGACGGAACTGTAAGTCAAGATACTACCGGAAAATTCAGTCAAAAGATATTTGATTCATTAACAAAAGCAATATTTGATGCAAACCTTCCGGGAGAAGATTATTTTGAATTTATTGAAGGTTTAAAAGCAATGAAAGATTTACCTTTGGAAGAGTCTTTAAAAATGAAAACAGTTTATATGACCCTATCTACAAAAGGATTGACTATCCCGAAGATTGTTGAAAGTGCCGATCACTACATAAGTGTTTTATTAAAAGAAAAGGATAAATTTTATCATGCATTAGAGGGCCAAAAAAAGGAAAATATCGTAGGCAAGAAAAAGCATATTACTGATCTTGAAGCAAAAAATAAAGAAAAGGCTGACCAAATCAGAAAGTTGACAGATGAGATTAGTGCAAATAATGCTGAAATTAAAAAGGTATCTTCTGAAATTAATAATGTTGAAAATAAAATAATATCAACAGAAAATAATTTTATATATACTTACGAAAAAATGGAAAATCAAATTAAAGGTAATATTGAGAAAATAAAACAAATTAATACTTAATGTTTTATGCAAATTTGCATAAGTAATCTAATTTAAAAAAGATATTAATAAAATAATAATATTATGATAGAAGCAGATCAAAAACAAAGACTTAAAACATTTTGGCAAAGACCTGAAGGTAAATTAGGAGCCTTATTCTTAATTGCCGGAGGAATTTTATTGGTAATATTTGCAGTTCCGATTTTTGCATTTATAATCAGTCTCTTGCAGAGCATTATTACAACAATAGCACTCTTTTTGGTTCTCGGAATAATGCTGTATGTAATATTTGACCCTAAGTTCAGAAACTTAGTTTGGTATATGTATAAAAGCTTTATGAGATGGGTAACCGGAGTTTTTGTACAAATAGATCCCATTAAAATACTTGAAACATATATTGAATATTTGTATAAGAATCTTAGGGAAATGAATGTTCATATTGCCAAATTAAAAGGGCAAGTCTCAAAATTGAAGGCTGTTATTCTGAAAAACAAAAAAGAGATGGAACAAAACCTTAAAATGGCAGAGCAAGCAAAAAAGAAAGGTAAAAAAGAACTTGTTGTTGTCAATACAAGGCAATACGGAAGATTGAAAGAATCAAATGAACGATATTCAACTCTTTTGGGAAAAATGAATATTCTTTATAAAGTATTATCTAAAATTCACATGAATTCAGGTTATTTAATAAAAGATACTGAAAATGAAGTGAGAATGCGTAAACAAGAATATAAAGCCATTAAAGCCGGACATTCTGCAATGAAACGAGCAATGAGCATTATTCAAGGTGATCCGGATAAAAAAATGATCTTTGATATGGCAACAGAAGCAATCGTAGATGATGTTCATAATAAAATTGGTGAGATGGAACGTTTTATTGAATTATCAGCCGGCTTTATTGACAGTGTTGATCTCCAAAACGGAATTTATGAACAAGAAGGTTTAGAACTTCTTGAAAAAATGGAGAAAGATGGTGTATCATTCCTCTTGGGCGATACCCCCAAAGATATTCCCGGATTGGAAGATGATAATGAAGTTGAAATTGATGAGGATGCAGATGCAGGAAGTTTTAGTAATTACAGTAACTTATTTGATTAGAAATTATTTACTTTCACACTTTTTAGCGGTTAAAATTCGCTTAAAAGTTAATCTAAAAAAAAGTAAAATAAATATTACTCAAAATTTAATTTTAAAATAAAAAACGAAAATATATATATTATGAAAAAGAAATTAACTCCGTTTTCAAAATTGCTTATACTAGCAGTTATATTAGTAGGATTAGGATTTGCCTTTTATCATTTTAAAGATCAAATTCTGCCCGAAAGTGCTAATGATATTGGAAGTACTGATACTGATGGTGAGAAAGTTATAAAAATTGGTGTTGTAACATGGGGCGGTTATGCCGGCGGTCAATATTTTAATGAAGGTTTTGAAGCAAATAAAAACTCAAGATTTTATAAAGACTACGGTTTTATGGTCGAGTTTATAGTATTGGATGATTTTCTTGCTTCAAGAAGTGCTTGGAAAACAGATGAAGTTGATTTGTTGTGGGCAACTATTGATGCATTTACAACAGAAGTTAAAGGATTAGAACAGTTTGAACCTCAAGTAATTTTTCAAGCTGATTGGTCAAGAGGTGGTGATGCTGTTGTTGTGAACAGAGGAATTAACAGTGTTAAAGATTTAAAAGGTAATAAAATTGCTTTTGCAGAAATGACACCCAGTCATACTTTTTTACTATGGTTATTGGATGCCGGAAATTTAAATTATAATGATATTGAAGCTGTAAAAGTTGCAAGTGCAATTGATGCTGCAGATCTTTTTAAGAAAGGTAAAGTAGATGCCGCTGTTGTTTGGAGCCCCGATGATGCTGATCGTGTTGCAAAGGTATCAGGAGCAAAAATTCTTCAAAGCACGAAATCTGCTTCTCATATTATTGCTGATATATTCTTTGCAAAAAAAGAATTTGTTGATAAAAATAAAGCAGATTTGAAAAACTTATTCAGAGGTTGGTTTAAAGGTGCGGCAGAAATTAATTCATCTGAAGATGCAAAACGGAAAGCAGCAAAAATATTATTTCAAGGTTTAGGCATGGATGAAGAATTTTTTTATGATGCAATAAATAATGTACGTTTGTGTACTTATGGTGATAATATGTCTTTCTTCGGTTTAAATTCTTCATCTAATGTTATTACAGGAGAAGAAATATATAACAAAATGGAAGAAAAATACAGAAATGTAGGTTATATAGACGAAGATATTCAAAATTGGAGAACAATAGCAAATCCTTCACTTATTTCATCCTTGTCTGATTTAGCTTCTGAAAGCGGACAAGAGGCTGAAGGACAAAAATCATTTACTCAAGTAACCGAAGAAATGAAGACAGTTGAGGCTATTTCTACTAAACAAGTCAGTATTAATTTCCCCTCAGGAGTTTATTCATTGGATGAGAATATGAAGACTATTATTGATCTTCAGTTTTTAGATATTGCAAAATCATTTGCAAATTCAAGAATCAGGATTGAAGGAAATACTGATAATACCGGCGGCAGGCAAACAAATGTTACTATTTCTAAAAAAAGAGCACATGCTGTTGCTGATTATTTAATCAATGAACATAATTTTGACAAAAATCGATTTGTAATAATCGGTAACGGACCTGATAAACCTGTTGCAAGCAATGCAACAAGTGACGGAAAAGCTAAAAACAGAAGAACTGATTTTGAGATTATTAAATAGTGTGGTTCTACTGTTATTTTGCAGATAATTAATTACACTTTGATTTTAAGAACTTTTTGAATATAAATAAAAATGCTATAATGCTATAATTCTTCAATGATATAGTAAGAAAAGAATGATTATACGTAATCTGATAATTATTAGCTAATTAGATGTTGTTAAGATTATATAATTGAATTAGGTTTTTAGTAGGATGCAATCTAATTATTGAAGCATTAAAGCATTGTATCATTATAGCATTAAACAAATACGTGCTAAATTTAGTATTTGTTAATTTCTCTTAATATATGTTATGAGCAAATTTTTTAAGATCGGTGAGAAATTGCCGAAAAGAACTGTTTTATATATTGAAATACTGGGATTGATTTTATTTTTGGCATTTTGGTATTTGATAACAATTCCTATAGAAAAATTTTCTGTTGGATTTACATCATCTACTCCCGCAAATACTGTTTATAAATGGGAAGGACCGAATAATTTCAGTGAAGAATTTTCCGGTGATAATATGATTATTAAAGCATTACCGGGAGTTTATAAATTTTTTGCTGAAGACAGTTTAGGATGTGTGATCTCTGATTCTGTATCAGTTCCGGAGGAATTACCCGAAAATATTTCAAAAGATTTTTCAAAATCATGCACCGGTAATGATTTTAATATAACAATTCAAGTTAAATCAATAAAAGACGGATTTGTAAGCAGAGCCATAATCCCGCCTCCTTTGGATGTTCTGAAATCTTATAAAGAACTGCATTTCAAAGATCTGGTTGTCAGAGAAACATTCTTTTCTTTAAAATTGAATGTTTTAGGATATATGGAAGCAATAATGCTTTCATTCGTATTAGGATTTATTATAGCATTAATACCTTTTTTCAGAGCATTATTGAGTCGTTGGGTTAATGCTGTAAGGTTTGTACCCTTAACTGCTGTTACAGGATTATTTATTGCTTGGTTTGGTATTGCTTCAAATATGAAAGTTCAGTTTTTAGCTTTCGGTATTTTTGTTTATTTAATACCTGTTGTTGTTCAACGAATTGATGACGTTAAAAAGATACATTTGCAAACAGCTTTCACTCTTGGTGCATCAAAATGGCAATTAATAAAATCAATCTATTTCCCGTCAGTAGCATCCAAAATAATTGATGATATCCGAGTTCTCACTGCTATTTCATGGACTTATATAATAATAGCAGAAATGTTAAATCAAACAGGTGGTATTGGTGCATTAATACATTTGTCGGGAAGACAAAGCCGTTTAGATAAAGTATTTGCTCTTTTAATTATTATCGTATTAATTGGTATAATACAAGACCGATTATTTGCTTGGTTGGATAAGAAGTTATTTAAATTTAAATATCAAGCAGCTCCTAAACATTAAAGGAAAAAATGAGTAAACAGAAACATGAGGAGTTCTGTAATTGGAGGAGCCAATTTGTCACCTCCAAAGAAGATAAAAGGTTTGCATTATACAACTTATGATTTTACTGAAGACGGAGTAGCTCAATTATCAGAAGTTGAATTTAAAAACTTGAAATCGCAATTTGCGACATCAAGTTTGCTAAACAATAATAATTTAAAAATAAATATTCTTGAAGACTATGGCAGTTGAATTTATAAATACAGAATTACCTGATATTATAGAACTTAAGAAAGTTTCACAAACTTACAATGAAGGAAAAGTTGTAATCATAAAAGATCTTGATCTTCTTATTGAAGATGCTCCTGAAAGAGGACAATTTATTGTTTTATTAGGGCCTTCAGGTTGTGGTAAATCTACCGTTTTAAGATATATTGCAGGTTTGCAGCAACCTACTTCAGGTGAGGTTTTATTGCATGGTGTACAAAGAAAGGATGATGATCGAATAGGTATGGTTTTTCAACAATATTCTTCATTTCCTTGGATGACTGTTTTGGAAAATATTGCGCTTGGGCTTAAGTACAGAGGTGTTTCCAAATCTGAACGAAATGACAAAGCTAATGAGATGTTAAAAATTGTCGGTTTGGACGGGCACGGCAGTAAATTTGCTCAATATCCTTCATTGTCAGGCGGACAACTTCAGAGAGTTGCTATAGCAAGAAGTTTGTTAGTGAATAATGAAATTATTTTAATGGATGAACCTTTTGGTGCATTGGATACAAATACACGTTTACGTATGCAGGATTTCTTGATTGATATATGGGAAAAAGTGCATCCTACCATATTTTTTGTAACTCACGATATAAATGAAGCTGTTTATCTTGCCGATGATATATTCATAATGTCGAGAGCACCTGCAAAATTAGCTGAACATATTAAAGTTAACCTTCCGGTTCACAGAGACAGTACAATAAAAAGAGATTCAAATTTTGTTGATCTGGTGAGATATATCGAAGATAAGATGATGAGTTTGTAATAAAATGAAGCACATACAAAAAACATACACAATTTTTATCATGTTTTTTATTATGCATTTAACACATATTTATGGACAAAGTGTTGTTATTAATGAATTTATGTCAGACAATGAAACTATACTCCAAGACGAAGACGGTGAATTCAGCGATTGGATTGAACTTTACAATAAGAGCAATAATCCTGTTAACTTATTTGCTTATAGTTTGTCAGATGATGCAACAAGTCCGGATAAATGGACCTTCCCTAATATACATATCCCGGCGGACAGTTTTTTGATAATCTTTGCTTCGGGAAAAGACAGATTAGATACCAATGAGTTACATACAAATTTCAAAATTAACAAATCCGGAGAAGAACTTATTATCTGCGATCCGGAAGGTAATATTATCCAATCTGTTAATCCTGTTTCATTAATTCCCGATAATTCATACGGTTGTATTCCTGACGGAAGTGCTAATTGGTATTTTTTAAATACTCCTACACCAAATCACAGAAATACCGGTTCAAATTATATTTCTTGCTCTCACAAGTCAGGTTTTTACAAAAATGATTTTTATCTAACTTTAACATCATCTGATGCAAATCTTGAAATATATTATACTTTAAACGGAGAAATTCCTACAAAAAACAGTTTGCTCTATTCTTCTCCTTTGCATATAGAAAGTAACATTTTTTTTCCGAACAACATCAGTACAATTCCTACAACTCCTTTGGAAGGACCTGACCAATTGAATGATTTTATATGGAAAGAACCGGGTAATGTTTATAAAGCAAATATTATTCGTTTTGCAAGTTTTGATGATAATAATATGAAAAGTCAAGTAAATTCAAAGACATATTTTGTTGATCCTGAAATAGATAATCATTATACATTTCCGATAATATCAATTATCACAAACAGTTTAAATTTATTTGACTATGAAACAGGAATATATATTCCGGGCAAGACTTTTGACGAAAATGGTTTTGATTATTGGCCTTCCGGGAATTATCATAACAGGGGGCGTGAATGGGAACGAGATATTCATATAAGTTATTTTGAGAATAACGGAACAATAGGATTTGAGACTGATGCGGGTATGAGAATGAGAGGTTACGGAAGTGCTTCTAATCCTCAAAAATCATTCGGAGTATATTTTAGAAGTGAATATGGGCTAAATAAAATAGAGTATCCAATTTTCAAAGATAATGACACTATTACATACAAACGATTGATATTCAGAAATTCCGGCAACGATTTTATTCACACTCATTTCAAAGATGCATTACTTCAATCTTTGTTAAAATCACTTGACACAGAACTTCAAGATTTTCAACCGGCTGTTGTGTTTTTTAACGGTGAATATTGGGGAATACACGGTATCAGACAAAAATATGATGAATATTATTTTAAGTATCATTTTGGGATTGATGAAGATAATATTAATATATTAGGTATCTGCGGAGGGGTAGAGGAAGGAAGCAATATTGATTATTTAGAATTAATAAACTATATTGGTGAAAATGATATGTCTTTGACAGAAAATTACTCATTTGCAAAAGACAGAATTGATATTCAGAATTTTATTGACTTTCAAATTGCGGAGATTTATTATGCCAATTATGATTGGCCCTGTAACAATTTCAAAATATGGAAAACCAATGATGCCGGTTCAAAATGGCGTTTTCTGATTTACGATTTAGACTTTACTTTTGCGTATGACAATAATTCATTGTACAGCACTTATTCGATGGAACATGCTGTAAGTACGGCATCAGGTTGGCCCTACTGCGAATGTTCAAACTTTATTTTTAGAAAATTATTGAATAATGAAGAATTTAAGCAACAATTTATTGAACGCTTTGCATATCATCTGAATACAACATTTAATTCAACATCTGTTATCGACAGTATCAATATATTTGAAAATCTTTTTATTCCTGAAATTAAAGAACATATTGACAGATGGAGTTACCCCTCAAGCACAAGTCAGTGGTATAAAAATGTTGATGTATTAAGAGACTTTGCTAAAAGCAGACCTTGTTTTATGCGTGAAAATATTATGAACTTCTTCAATTTATCTAAATCTGAATTTGATTTTTACTGTTCTGAACTTCCTTTAGAAAAAGAAATTAAATTTTTTATTGTTCCGAATCCGAGCAACGGAATTTTTTATATGTATAATAATTCACCTGAAGCAGTTACGGGAAATATCAGAATAATAAGCCTTTCAGGAAAAGTTTTATATACTGAAAACAATTTAAGTATAGAAAGTAAAGGAAGGCATTATTTCAATTTAACAGGATTACTGAATAATACATATATATTGAATTTTTACAATGCAACTTTTTCGGAAAATTTAAAAATAACAATTATTAAATGATTGCAAAGTAAATTATAATTCTGACAATTCATTATTTAAATAATTCCTCAACGGTATTTGAATTAATATACCTGATTGTGAAAGGAGTTTAATGTATGTAAGATAAATTTCTTTTTCAATTATTATATTTTTCTTTTCTTGACTGATAATAACTTGCTTAATATTGATAAGAAACAGAGGAGAAAGGGACGGTGATTTCAGGTATGTATCATAAGTTTCTTGTGTTTTTTGTTTTTCTTTGAACTTCCGGAAAAGGTCATATTCCATAAAAAGTCTGTCTAATTTTGAATAAGTTTCAAATAATCTTTTTTCTGCCTCTTCATTTTCTGTTTGTGTTTCATATTTGCTTTCCATAAGTTCCAAATATGCATTATTTACCTTTATTCTGCTGAACGATTTAAAAGGAATAATAATTCCCATACCCAATGAAAATTCTTTATTTGGTAACAATTTATCATTGCCTTTATATTCAAATTGCAAAAAGTCAAACCATTCTTTTGCTTGGTCTTTTTCAAATTCATATTCTGCTGTTGCTTCTTCCTCTTTTGCTTTATTCATCGCATAACTCGGATGCATGTTACTGTTTACGGCAGAATCGTTAACAAATAATCTTAAGTTATATGCTGACAACCAATCATTAAATTGTATAGTTTCATTAATTGTATCTCTTTCAAGTAATCTGTATTTTAAATCGCTTAATAAAGATTTATTTTTGATTAATTTTGTAGTTATTTCTAATATATTTTTTTCATTCGACAGCCATTTGTCAACATCAAAATCAGAGCCGTTATTTATTAATTTATTATAAATATTTTTTTTATCTTGAAGTAATAATAATTCCTCTTTTTGAAGTTGAATTTCCTTTTTTGTATAATACAGTTTAACAATATCAACATTTGCCTCTTCCAATTTGTCTAACAGATATGAATTCTGTCTGATTTTATATTGCAACTTTTTGTTATTTATAATTTCCTTTGCAGATTGCCTTTCTTTCATTGTGTTAAACTTAAATCGGACTTGATATCTTTGAAGTTCAAACTCCGCTTCATCTGATTCTGTTCGAAAATTAATTTCATTCAGCAAAGGCATTTCTTGTCTATTATTCTGAATAAAATCTAAATTTTCTGCATAAGGAATGCTGTCCGTGTTTTTTTTAATGATTTTACTTAACAGTTGAGTTGTATTTTTTGATGATTGCCCGGTTAAACAGAATGAAGATTGACTTAACAGAAAAAAAGTTATTACTGTAACACGATATATATTTTGAAATGAATTTATTTTCATTGTTAAACTGTTATATTGTTACATTGTTTTATTGCCTGCCTGTCGGCAGATAGGCTGTTTTTTCAACAATTTAGCAATGAAGCAATGCAACAAAGATTTGTTCATCTTACTTCCCGACATTAATTGATTATTTTGCAAAAGCAAAAATCTAATCATCATTTAACGATTCAAGCATAACTCTTTCTTTCTGTAGAAACATATTATCTTGCGGGATTCTTATTAATACTTCTCTTCCGTAGGTTTTATAATCAGGCATTTTTCTTAATCTTTGCGGAATTTCAACAATTCTGGAACCCAATCCTATTACTTTCCCAATAACTTTATGTTCAGGATGCATGCTTGAACTCACCTCAAATTTATCACCAACTTTAACATGTAATAATAAACTTTCATGAACAAAACCTTTTACCAATGTAGGTTTCATTTGATAAAAACCCATTAAAGTAGTAAAAGCAGATATATTTTCTTTTTCTTTACAAAGGATACTTCCGACAATGCCGTCAGAAGGTGCATAGATATACAATCTTTTTTGCTCATCTTTATACTTTTCTATTTCTGTATCTATAATTTCTTTTTCTATTTTTGAAGGGCTGCTGATATTTCTTAATAATTCTTGTTGAAAAGCTATTTCCTGATTATAGTTTTGGGCAATTGTTGTCAATCTTTCCTTTAGATATTCAAGTTGTATTTGACCGGCAGTTTTGGATGAATCATGTTTATGCTCAATACTTTTTAAGCCTTCAAACAGTATTTTATTTAATTCAGTTTCTTTGTTTAATTCATTTATTTTTGCAGTAATTTCATTGAGTTTATTGAGTTTTGTAAAACGAAGATCTGATATTTTATACTTAATTTCTTTTATATCTTGTTGAGTATTAGCATTAATAACTTCTTTTTTTAATTCAAGTTCATTTATTTTCACAGGTAATACCGTATTTTTTACAAGCATTAACAAGTCTCCTTTTTTAACTTCTTGTCCGGTTGTAACCAATATTTTTTCAATTACCACATCTCTGTTATGACTTATTTCAGTTTCTTTATTTTCAGAAAAACCGTAAAAAAAAGCTGAATCAGTTTTTAAACGATTATACATTAATAAAAGTAAAATCACTAAACCTATTGTAACGATATATATACTGTTAATTTTTTTCATAAATAAACTTAAATATTGTCTGATCTGTTTCTGTGCATGCTGATTCTCTTGATACTTACTCCGGGCAATTTTAATAAGTCATCTGCAAGTGTTGTATTCGACAGTTGTTTTTTTATTTTAAAATCATAATTATAGCTTATAAAATTGAAATTTTCTGTTACTTCCGGTTTTAACTTTTCTGTTTTGTTTTGATCATCTTCTGTTTTTTTTCCTGCTTCTGTTTCAATTGCAGTTGTTTCTTTTTTTTGTTTTTTTATTTCTATTTGATGCCTTTTCAGTACATATTTTTTACAATGCTGTTTCATTATTTCTTCTACTTCATTTATGTTTACAAGTGATGTGTCAAGTTATATTCTTAATTTTCCGAAAAAATCTTTTGCAGGACTGAATGATGACCAGTAAAGCAGAAAAGCAGTTAAACAAAAACCAAGTGTTCCGATAAGTGCGATTAAAAGTCCGAAAACACCGGTAGCTATTCCGACAGCAATTGCACTAAACATAAACACAATATTTCGCGGATTTCTGACAGTAGTACGAAATCTGATAATTGACAAAGCTCCAATCATACCCAAACCTCTGGCAATACTGTCACCAATTGCTTGCAAAACAGTTGCAGCTACAATTGTAACTAATACCATTGCTTGAATAAAATGATCGGGACGTTCTACATTTCGTGATGTTTTTTCATAAGTGAAGGCTAAAATAACTCCAAGTACTATTGAACTCAATACTGTTATTATTATTGAATAAAGCCCGGGATATGCAGAATTATATTGTAATGATGAAAGATCAAACATTTGATTATATTTTGATATCTATTTAATAATAAACTTAAGAGAACTTATGAACTCATTATTGTTAAAAAAATTGCAGATATATATACCGGTAGTTAAATTTTCTTTCCTGATAACAGTCTCATTTGAGTTAATAATTTCCTGTCTTACTTCTTTCCCGAGAATATTATAAATGTATAGTTTCCCGTTTGTAATTACAGTATTTCCTGTTATTTTAAAAACTGATTCATATATCACAGGATTAGGGATAATACTAATACTATTTGATTCATTATCTTTATAAACTGAAGTATCCGTGCTGTTCAATGCACCCGGAGTACCGTGAGCTGCATTTGATGCTTTCCAATTTGAAGCTGCATTATTGTCAGAATCCGGGTCTGTTAATTCTAATGTAGGACCGTTACCGTCCGGTTCGGTTGGCCAAGGATCTTCATCATCATAAGTAACTTCATCAATTAATGTGCCTCCGTCATCAAATAATCTAAGTTGTTCACCACCGTTGCTGAATTTAAAATCCATGTCGCCGAAAACAGGGCTGACTGACGGAAATAAGATTTCAAAAGCAGATTTATTTCTTACTATAACAAGATATGAATCTGAAGACATAGTAGTTCCGGAAGGAATAACAAACTCGTTTTCATCATTAGCATCTTTAAAAATCCAACCTGAAATATCTACAGTTTCTGTATTGTTATTGAATAATTCTACCCAGTCCTTAGTATCAAAATCATCAGCAGAATTATAGTTTATTTCATTAATAACAATCTG
>JAUVIG010000062.1 GCA_030592825.1 Chlorobiota bacterium
AAAAAGAAAAAAGTTTAACTTCATAAAGTAGAATTAATGTAAAAGATGAAGATAAATTAATTGAATTTATCAAGAATGTTTTTTATAAACTAAATAAAAAAAATATAGAATAATGAGTTCATTTTTGACAAATAATCAATCAGATTTTTTATTTTATACGTCATCAGAAGGAAAAACTAAAATTCAAGTTATTCTAAACGATGAAACAGTTTGGCTCACTCAAAAGTCAATAGCAGAATTATTTGGTGTGCAACGTCCTGCAATAACAAAACATCTGAAAAATATTTTTGACAGCAAAGAATTAAATGAAAATTCAGTTAGTTCCATTTTGGAACATACTGCCGATGATAATAAAATATACAAAACAAAATTCTACAATCTTGATGCAATTATTTCAGTTGGTTATCGAGTAAATTCAAAACAAGCAACACGTTTTAGACAGTGGGCAACAAATATTTTGCAAGAATTTATGATTAAAGGTTTTGCCCTTGACGATGAAAGATTAAAACAAGGAAAGCAACTTTTCGGGAAAGATTATTTCGATGAATTACTTGAACGTATCAGAGAAATTAGAGCGAGTGAAAGACGTTTTTATCAGAAAATTACAGATATTTATGCACAGTGTAGTATTGATTATGATGCAAAATCAGAACTGACAAGAACTTTTTATAAAACTGTTCAAAACAAATTGCATTGGGCGATTACAGGACAAACCGCAGCAGAAATAATTCAGTCGAGAGTAAATGCGAATAAACCACATTTAGGATTAACATCGTGGAAAAATTCACCAAAAGGAAAAATTTTAAAATCAGATACTTCAATCGCAAAAAACTATCTTAATCAAATCGAAATTGATGCTCTAAATGAAATCGTAACTATGTATTTGGATTATGCAGGAAATCAAGCAAAGCGACAAATTTTAATGAAAATGAAAGATTGGATAGAAAAATTAGATGCTTTTTTGCAATTCAATCAATACGATATATTAAAAAATGTAGGAAAAGTATCTGCAAAAGTAGCAAAAGAACTTGCAAAAAATGAATATAAGAAATTTAGAATAAAACAAGATGAAAATTTTTTGTCAGATTTTGATAACCAAATGAAACGAATAGAAAAATAAACTTACCCGTTAATAATTATAAATAATGGCATAATGTTCAAAGCAATTATAATAGACGACATAGAAAACTCCAGAATAACATTAGCAGATGATTTGAAAAGATATTGTCCGCAAATTTCTGTTACAGGGGAGGCTGACAGTGTTGAATCCGGAATAAATGTAATTACATTAAAAAAGCCTGATGTTGTATTTTTGGATATTCAACTCGGAGACGGAACCGGTTTTGACATTCTTGAGCATTTGGGAAAGTTTGATTTTCAGGTCATTTTTACAACTGCATTAGATACATACGGTATAAAAGCCATAAAATTCAGTGCTTTGGATTATCTTTTAAAACCAATTGACCCGGATGAGTTAGTTGATGCCGTAAATAAACTGAAAAAAGGACCCGTAAAAGACAGTATTAACGAAAGTATTAATTTGTTGCTCGAAAATATAAAAGAGATACAACCCGACAGCAAAAGAATTGCTTTAAGCAGTGCTGATAAAGTGAGAATGGTTTATGTGAAAAATATTGTGAGGTGCGAATCACAAGGCAGTTATACTATTTTTTATTTGAATAATAAAGAAGAGATAGTTACTACCAAAAACCTCAAAGAATACGAACATTTGTTGGATGAATTTTCATTTGTGAGAGTGCATCATTCTCATTTGATCAACTTCAATTATCTTAAAGAATATATAAAAAAAGACGGTGGTTATGCTGTTATGACAGATGGTTCAAATGTTCCGGTGTCTTTCCGTAAAAGAAATAATTTGTTGGATATGATTACCGGATGAATTAAATCTTATTGAAATTATTATAATTAATTTGCTGTTTATTTTAGGTCTTAAGTTGCAAGTTTCAGGTTACAAGTTAACTGCATGCAACCTGCAACTTGTAACATGTAACTTGCAGATTATAAATATAGATCAACCACCATAATATACATTATTTAACTTACTTCTGAATACACTTATTCCCCATCCTCTACACTTATCAAAAAAAGCCCTACACTTATTGTAAAGCTCTTATTTCATAGATATTTCCGCCATATATTTACATCAAAATTGATTAAATAATTAAAAACGGAGGAAATAAAAATGAAAAATCTAACAAAACAATCATCGAAATTCTTAAATCTGAAAAAAGCAGGATTAATGATTATGCTTATTTTCATACTTGCAATTTATGCCGGTGCTCAAACAAGTTCTGAAGACAAAACCGGATCACCTTATTTTATTGTATTAAGTGATAATCCGGATAACGAACAATTGCCTTTAAAGAAAACAAGTGCAAATGTTAATATTGTCGGTGTAATTGCTGATGTAACGATTAATCAGGTTTATAAAAATGACGGAAACAGCCCGATTGAGGCAATCTACACATTTCCGGCATCTTCTAATGCTGCAATTTACGCCATGGAAATGACAATAGGAGACAGAAAAATTGTTGCAAAGATAGAAGAGAAAAACAAAGCACGTGCAGATTATGAGAAAGCAAAATCCGAAGGAAAACGCACATCATTGCTTGAACAAGCACGCCCGAATGTTTTCCAAATGAATGTAGCTAATATTATGCCTGGTGATATGATAACCGTAAGTTTGAAATATACAGAGATCATTATTCCCGAAAAGAATGTATATAAATTTGTATATCCGACTGTTGTAGGACCCAGATATACAGAAGGAGGCTCATCAGATGATTATACAAGTACACCTTATCAAAAATCAGGTAAAAAGCCTTTATACAATTTTGATATTGATGTTAACTTATCAGCAGGTATGCCCATTCAAAATGTAAGTTGTAAAACGCACAAAGTAAATATTAAATATCCTAATACAAGCAAAGCTGTTATTGATTTGGATAAATCAGAAATAAAAGGCGGAAACAAAGATTTTGTTTTGGAATATCAATTATCGGGCGACCAAATTGAATCCGGATTAATGTTGTATGAACACGGTGATGAGAACTTCTTTTTATTAATGGTTCAACCACCCAAGAAAGTTGTGATAAAAGATATTCCGCCTCGTGAATATGTCTTTATTGTTGATGTTTCCGGTTCAATGAGAGGATTTCCTATGTCGGTAACAAAAAAGTTACTTCGTAACCTCGTTGTGAATCTTCGCCCGACTGATAAATTCAATATTTTGCTGTTTGCAGGATCATCCGGTTGGATGGCGGAAGAATCTTTAAACGCAAATGAAGCGAATATTGAAAAAGGCATTAAATTTATTGGTACCCAAAAAGGAAGCGGAAGTACAAGATTGCTGCCTGCTTTAACAAAAGCTTTAAGTTTACCGAGACATGATGAAGCTTTATCTCGTTCATTCATTATTGTAACTGACGGTTATATCAGCGTAGAAAAGCAAGCATTTGATTTAATCAGAAATAATTGTGATAATGCCAATGTGTTTGCTTTCGGAATAGGAGCGGGAGTTAACAGACATCTTATAGAGGGAATGGCTCATGTGGGGCAAGGCGAACCTTTAATTGTTTTAAATGAAAAAGAAGCAAATATTGAAGCTGAAAAATTCAGGCAATACATTAACAAACCTGTATTGACACAAGTTAAAAAGTCATTTGTCAATTTTGAAGCATATGATGTTGAACCGATTACTGTTCCTGATGTGTTGGCCGAACGTCCCGTAATAATATTCGGTAAATATAAAGGTAATCCTAAAGGTGTAATTAAAATTAAAGGATTTGCAGGAAAAAAATCTTATAAGAAATCATTCAATGTTTCAGATTATAAACCTGATAAAAAGAATTCAGCAATCAGATATTTATGGGCAAGAAAAAGAATCCAAATGCTTGATGATTATAATAATTTAAGTTATGATGATAAAAAAGTTAAAGAAGTTACAAATCTCGGATTAAAGTATAATTTAATGACAGCCTATACTTCATTCATAGCCATAGATGAGCATGCTGTGAATGATAACGGAAAAATCAGAACAGTTAAGCAATCATTACCTCTTCCTGTAGGTGTGCCTAATTCAGCGGTTGGTTTTGAAATGGAAGTTGATGATTCTGAACTGTCTTTCAGTTTTCACAGAAGTATTAATATGGACTCGGAATTCTCTTTAGAAATTGAAAAGAAAGTTGTTTCAGATATTAATAATACTCTGATGAGCAAATTAAATGACTGCTTTGAGAATTATCTGTTTGATATTGATATAATTGAAGTCATCATTGATGCTGCCGGAAATGTAAAGAAAATTGAGATCAAAGGTAATATGGTAAACAAAGAAATTAAAGCATGTATCAGTGAAGTAATAAGAAATTATAACTTTAAAAAATATAAGTTGAATAAAGGATGGGAATTTCAAATTAAGTTTTAGTATTCATAAATAACATCATGTTTATTAAAATAAAATTGTCTGTACAACCATGAATTTAGCGAATAACTAATAAATGCTTAAATGATAAAATGCTTTAATAAATAATTGCAAACTATAATTTTACTGATAATAAAGTTTTATGTGAGTAGTTCAGCCTTTTAGATAAAGATTTGCAAAATATTTAAGCATTTTATCATTGAAGCATTAAGTTCAAACAATATAAATCAAGAAAAATGAAAAAAATATCATACAAAATACTAATCCCCGGCATACTGATAATCTTCGGAATAATAAAATTCTTTTCAATAATGAACACCGATAATAAAGTTCAAAAATCCGGCGATGTAATTATTAAAGATCATTTTACAAAAGAAAAAATAAAAAGGGAAAGTATCACTTTTATTCTTGGTGAAGATAAAGAATTGGACAATCCGTTCTATGCTGAAGCAAGAAATTATTATTTGTTTAATGAAGAGGGAAAAACAGAACAAGTCGTAACAAATTGCAGGTCTTTATTGGAAGTTCAAGATTATTTAAATGAAAATCAGCCCTCTAATCAAATGCCTTGGGGATTAATAAACCTTGTGTCTCACGGTAATCAGTGGTTAGGATTAAGTGTAAAAGTAACTCCTCACTCAAAACGTGCAACATCTGAACGAATACGTGAATATATGGAGAGTGATTCTTTAATCAGATTAACCGATTCAATCATTGATAATGAAACAGAGATCTTCATACACGCATGCGGATTAGGGAATAATAAAGAGATATTACACACATTGGCTGATGCTTTTTCGGGAGGAGATTCAAAACCCAAAGTCAAGGCATCAAAATTATTTGAATTTTATACATCCGTTAAGGACAATAATGTTGTAAGAGAAAGCCAAAGGTATTATGCCGATGCCCGATTTATTTCATACAAAATGGGATACAGGCCTGAAGATCAGATGATAGTAAATCTGTTGCAACAAAAATATCCGAATTCAAAAATTAATTTTAGTGATGCAGTCAGCAGAGAACAAGCTCGCTTTGTCGGCGACACCTATCATTATACGTTTGAAGTTCCTGTTAAGTGGGTTATAAAATATAAAGATTCAGCATCCTATCCCGATCTGTCAACAAAAAAATTGCAAACAAAATGGATAAATGAACAAAAGGAAATAACAGATGTGCTTAAAAAGATTGATATTCCGGTTGATAAATTCAACTGGTGGTTCAGAGATGTTTATGTGAATAATGAAAACGGTACAAAATCACCGGCAGTTTGGTTGAAAGGTTATTGCACGATTTTATGTGTTATAAAACCTTTAACGGAAGACAAAGATCCCGAAAATATATTGCATACGCCGTTTATTCCGGATGTTGAGGATGAGGTGTATTATTGTACTTTAACATCAATTTAAAAATATATAAAATGCTGCTGTGGGATTGATTTATTCAATTTTTCCACACAGAATACACAGATTTACACAGACTTATTTTCTGTGAGTTTCTGTGATTTCTGTGTGAAGAACCATTTTACTAATTGATAATCCCTTTATACTCATACCCCAATCCCTTAACCATTTCTTCAACTTTTTTAAGATCAACTTGTTCTCCGATGATCTTAACTTCTTCTTTTGAAACATCAGCATTAATTTTATCTAAACCAATATCCTTGTAAGTGTAAACGATGTTAAGTTGCAGATAGTGACAGCATTAGTAATCGCCTTTTCATTTACGTAATCACTATTCATTTTCAAAGACCGCCACCAATCATCAGATAATGAGACTGATAAGCGTTGGTGTTGTATAAATGAATGAATTTATTATTCGTTTTTGAAAAGATATTGTTATAAATTAAAACGAACACGTTGCCGTAAGGCATACAATATCAACACATTACACGCTTTGGCATTTAATTTGAGATACTAATAGCGGACAAACAAATTTATAAATCTTTAAAAATTAGAAAAAATGAAAAAATTAGCAACAATTTTACTCGCAACAGCATTCGTAATCGGATTAGGTAACAATTCTTTTGCACAAGTTCAAGATTCAGAAGTTATTACATTAACTGCAAATCTTCACACAACACTTTCTTTAAGTATGGAAACTGCCGGAATCACTTTTGATTTTACAACTCTTAACGAATACAAAGACGGTTTAGGCGATTATAAAGGCGATTATGAATCAGCCGGAAGTGTATCATCTACTTCAAACTGGAAATTAGGATACAAAGCATTAGGTGATTTCTTGCACTCTGACGGAACTACTGCAATGCCTTTGGATAATGCCGGTGTAAGTGTTGAGTTCACAGGTTCTAACCCGATTGTAAACAATGCATCATCAGACCCATTAGCATTATCTTTAAGTGAAGTAATACTTTTAGACTATGACGGAAGCAACTCAAACGCAGGAGACGATGACGTAAACGAATTTGTAATCTACTGGGAAATGGGAACAAAAGAAGGTGACATGAATGCAGAAAGCATCTTCGTTCAAAACTTGAAAAAAGGTTCTTACTCAACAAAAGTAGAATTCATTGCAACAGAAGTTATCGACTAAAACAACACAACAGTTTTTCATAATTCCTGAAAGCAGGCTCATCAGAGCTTGCTTTTTTTGTATTCTTTTTATAAATTGATAACCCCTTTATACTCATACCCCAATCCCTTAACAGTTTCTTCAACTTTTTTTAAGTCAACATCTTCACCTGTGATTTCAACTTCTTCAGCAGAAACATCAGTATTAATGATATTTAATCCGTTAATTTTTTTGAGATTGGTTTCCACAGACATTTTGCAATGATTGCATGTCATACCTGTTACTTTTATCTTTATTGTTTTCATATTGTCGGTAGTTGTGTTTAATGATTTCGGTTTAATGAAATATTTTCGGATGTATCCGTTAATAATTAACAGTCCCAGTACTATTGATGATGTAATCATAAACCAATGCGGCAGAATATGGTTTCCGCTGTGATCTCCCGAAATAATAAATGATGTGAAAAAATCAATTGGGAATAGATAATCTATAATTAATCCAAAAAATATTGCTCCTCCGATTATGGATGTCAGATAGGTAATTAATGTTTTCCTGCCCATAGAATTTCCTATTACTGTCATTGTTGCAATGTTAGTTGCAGGGCCTGCCATTAAAAATACCAAAGCGGCACCCGGAGATAAACCTTTCATTAACAGTACGGCAGCTATGGGAACCGATCCTGTTGCACAGACATATAAAGGGATTGATGCAGCCAAAACTATCAGCATGTTTATAAGAGGGCTGTTGATATAAGTTGTAAAGAAGTCATCCGGTATTACAACAGAAATCAATGCAGCCAATGCTAAACCAATCAATAACCATTTTGAAATATCCTGCAAAAATTCAACGAATGCATAATTCAGAAAACGCTTAAATTTTGTTTGGCTTTGATTTTCATTACTTAATTCAGTAGTTTTTTTTGAATATTTCGTTCGATCAACCATATTTGTTAATCCGCCTCCGAAAATCCCCGTAAAAAATGCAATGATAGGCCTCACAACAGCAAATGGAAGTCCCAACATTGAATAAGTGACTAATATGGAGTCAACACCTGTTTGCGGTGTTGATATTAAGAATGAAACTGAAGCACCTTTGGCAGCACCGTTTTTTGAAAATGAAACCCCGGTTGGTATTACTCCGCAAGAACATAAGGGTAGGGGAATGCCGATTAGGGCAGCGTTTATGACTGATCGCAAGTTTTTCTTACCGAGATATTTTACTGTTTTTTCCTTTTTTATGTAAACATGTAATATTCCTGCAAATATGAACCCAAGCAATAAATACGGAGACATTTCATTGCATAAATTAATGAATTCAATAATATATGCTTTTATATAAGAGATCATAACGTTGTATATTAACACTTTCCCGATAAAAAGAGAAAAAGATGTAATTATCCGCAAATATACAACTTTTTTATTTCATATGATCACAAAATGATTTTTATATATATGATGTAAGCCGGTACTGAAAATTATAAACGAACATAGTTTTCCGAAATAATAGGAACAAGTCGTACCGATTTTTTTCGAGCTTGTCTATAATTTTGTTGTTTGTTTTTAACAATTTGGCAATGAAACAATTTAACAATGTTTCAGACATTTTTAATTCTGACATTTGTAGGCTTTTTTGCCAAAATAAAAACCTGTAATATTACATCCCCAATTTAGTTTGAAATATTGACAATGATTCCAAAACATTGGATTTGACATGAATAAAATGTTCAATACCAAAGTTTCTAAAAGTATCTATACTGTTCTTCGGATAACCGGCAACCGCGACAATAGATTTTTCTTTTAATTTTTCAAAGATGACAGGGACAATATCGGAATATTCATCATCAGAACTGCAAATTACCGTAATATCAGCTTCTGCTTTAAGACATGCATTTACTCCCTCTTCAATTGTTTTAAAACCCGAATTATCAATGATCTCAAATCCGGCACAAGCAAAGAAATTAGTAGAGAAAGCAGCTCTTGCTTTTCTCATGGAAAGATTCCCAATAGTAAACATAAAAACTTTAGGTGTTTTTTCTGCCTTTTCTGTTTTTTGCCTTAATTCTTCAAAAGCTTCAGCCGCACGGTACAGTTTAAGTGCTTTTTCGTTTGCTGTGATGTTGCTTTTATCTGAAAGTTTAATCTTTTCTGTTCTGTCAGGATATTGATTAGTACCGAGAAGTATTTCTTTACGTTGTGCAATATTCATATCTCTTTGACGTGCAGTTTCTTCAATTTTTTCTTTAATGATTCCTTTATCGAACGCTTCATGATAACCTCCTTTGTTTTCAATTTCAAGGAATAATTTCCAAGCATGCTCTGCTATTGAATTTGTAAGACTTTCAATATAATAGGAGCCGGCCGAAGGATCAACCGCTTTATCAAAATAAGCTTCTTCTTTTAAAATGATCTGTGTATTTCGGGCAATTCTTTCTGAAAAATCATCCGGTTTTTCAAATGCACTGTCAAAAGGATTTACAGTTAAAGAGTCAGTTCCGCCAAGTATTGCAGACATGGATTCGGTTGTTGTTCTGAGAACATTAACATAAGGATCATATGCAGTTTTATTCCAATCGCAAGTAACAGAGTGAATATACATATCACATTTTGATTTGTCTTCTACACCGTAGGCTTCAACGATCTTTGCCCACAGTAATCTGCTTGCTCTTATTTTTGCGATTTCCATAAAGTAATTTGAAGCTGCACCAAATGTAAACTTCATCTTTGGAGCAATATCACTTGCTTTGATACCGGCATCAGTTGCTTTAGCCAAATAATCGCTTCCCGCGGCCAAGCCAAATGCAACTTCCTGAACGGCTGTAGATCCGGCATTTCTGAAATGTTGAGCATTAACAGATAATATTTTGAAATTCGGAAGTTTATTTTCAACAAGCTCATAAAGTGATTTTAATTTATTCGAAAACTTGCAAGTTCCGACTGATTCTTCGTAACAATTACCTGTTATTGTTTTATATCCGAGCGGATCATAATCTGCGGCTCCTCTTATTTTATCAAAATTCAGATTATTTTTTGAAATATATTTTATCAAGAAAGTTAAAATGTTTTCGGCAAGTTTTCCGGTTAAAAAATTGACTTCAAACTTCTCAATATCAATTCCTTGCAGCAATGAAGAAAAATTGTTGTATTCAATATTATCAATTTCATTCAGATTAAAACCTAAAGATGTTACACCTTTTGAAATAATTTCTTTGGCTTTATTATTTGCTGAAATAAAATCGTCAACAATTATATCTTGTCTTATTTCATGAAAGTTATTTATCGTATTATTTGTCCTTACAAACGGAAATTCACTCGGATTTGTTGATAAATATTCAAGTTCCGACAGATCTTCAATTCTGTAATACGGTTTTATATTAATACCTTCAGTGGTCCTTGTGATAAGCCTTTTTTCATAGTCGGCACCTTTAAGGTCCTTATTTATATTTTCTTCCCAAGCTTCTGTTGTTGTTGGTTTAAATTCGGTAAAAAGTTTTTTGTTTGCCATAATTAAATTTTTTGCAAATCTATTGCTTTTCCGGTTAATCGGAATATGATTTTTGTCAATAAGATATATGTTTCAAAAATAGCTTTATTATTTATATAAAAAAGCTCAAGTAATTTTTACCTGAGCCTGTAATAATATTTTATAATAATTTTTATCTATTCAACCGTTACAGATTTTGCAAGATTCCTTGGTTGGTCAACATCACATCCTCGCATAACGGCAATATGATATGAAAGAAGTTGCAAAGGAACAACAGTCAATAAAGGAGCAATTACTTCGTGAGATTTGGGAACTTCAAGTACATGGTCAGCCATGTCTCTTATCACTTGGTCTCCTTCAGTTACAATCGCAATAACTTTTCCGTTTCTGGCTTTAACTTCTTGTATGTTACTTACAATCTTGTCATATGAATTGTCTTGTGTTGCAATTACTACAACCGGCATGTTTTCATCAATAAGAGCAATTGGTCCGTGTTTCATTTCTGCTGCAGGATAACCTTCGGCATGGATATAGGATATTTCTTTCAGCTTTAAAGCTCCTTCAAGAGCAACGGGAAATAAGTAACCTCTTCCGAGATATAAGAAGTTTGTTGCATCTTTATATAATGCTGATATTTCTTCAAAGAGCTTGTTATGTTTTAAGATTTCTTCAATTTTTTTCGGAACCTCTACAAGTTCTTCTATTAATCTACTATAATTAAAATCCGAAAGTTGTTTATTGCTTTTTCCTAATATGCCGGCAATCATTGTCAGCACGGTTACCTGAGCCGTAAATGCTTTTGTTGACGCAACACCTATCTCCGGTCCTGCATGAGTATATACACCTGCATGGGTTTCTCTCGGAATACTTGAACCCACGACATTACAGATACCCAAAACGGTTGCACCGGATTCTTTTGCTATATTAATTGCTGCCAATGTATCAGCTGTTTCTCCGCTTTGGCTTATAGCTATAACGATATCATCTTTATAAATAATAGGTCTTCTGTATCTGAATTCGGAACTGTATTCAACTTCAACAGGTATTCGTGCAATAGTCTCAATTAAATATTCACCGACTAATCCGGCATGCCATGAAGTACCGCAGGCTATAATAATTATTCTTTTAGCTTTTTCAAGTTTAGGCATTACTTTATGCAGACCTCCAAGTCTTATTTCTGAAAGGTCTGCTGCTATTCTTCCTCTAAAAGTATCTGAAATAGATCTGGGTTGCTCAAAAATTTCTTTGAGCATGAAATGTTCGTAACCGTTTTTTTCTATTGAACCAATATCCATTGTTAATTTCTGGATTCTTGGTTCAAGTTTATCGTGTGCTATTGTTTTTAAAGTTAATTGATCTTTCTTGATTACAGCAACATTATCATTATTAAGATAAATAACACTGTTGGTATGTTCAATAATGGGAGTTGCATCAGATGCAATAAAATATTCTCCGTCGCCAATTCCTATTACCAACGGACTGCCTTTTCTTGCAGCAATCAGCTTATCAGGTTCGTCTTTTGCAATAATTACAATTCCGTAAGCACCGATAACTTTTGATAAAGCAAGTCTAACAGCTTGTTCTGCATCTATCTCTCCATTAGCTTTCAGATATATATATTCAATAAGGTTTGCAAGAATCTCAGTGTCGGTTTGGCTTTTAAATTTGTAATCTCTGTCTTGAAGTCTTTTTTTAAGGCGTGAATAATTTTCAATAATTCCGTTATGTATTACTGTAAACTTCCCGTTTTGAGAAGTATGAGGATGAGCGTTTGTGTCGTTTGGTTCACCATGTGTTGCCCATCTGGTATGTCCGATACCGATATTACCTTTTACATCATTCTCTTTTACAAGAGCATCAAGGTCATTAACTTTTCCTTTTTTCTTATATATTTTTGTTTCTTTGCCGATTATTGCAACACCGGCAGAATCGTATCCTCTGTATTCTAATCTTCTTAATCCTTTTATTAATATCGGGTAGGCATCTTTATCACCAATATATCCTACTATTCCACACATAATTTTAGCATTTAGGTTTGAATTTATCCCGGAACCCTCAAGTTATTTGCTGATTCTTTAAAATTTACAATAAAGTATCAACAAAAAACTTGTGGATTTAAGATTATTTTAATTTTGTATATGTAATATAAAGTTTCATTTTTTCAGAATGGTTTCCTGTTGTTATAACGGATCTGTTAAAATATTTATTTCCTGCTGCGGAGAATAAATATAAGCCGTTATTTTCAGTAGAGCCGTCTATAATATTTTGTAAATATCCTGCAATGTCAAAATGATATTCGCCGTCTGAATAATTTTCTCCGAGATAACTTGTTCCTGAAACATATTCAGGTAATAAATAATATTCGTATTCCGGACTGTATCCTGCTAAAAGTAATTTTTCTATTGCGGGATATGAATTCTCTTCGAAATCATCTGAAGGTGCTGTTTTTATAATTAATTCAGCACGATAAATAACAATATCACCGAGATTTTTTAAGTTTTCAATATGTGGAATATTAATTTTTGTACGCAATCCACCCATTGCTTGCAGGTATGCAACAGAATCTTGCGGATCTTCTTCATTATCAATGTTTTCTTCGAATGCAA
>JAUVIG010000401.1 GCA_030592825.1 Chlorobiota bacterium
ACCACCGGCCAATGTATTCTTCGAAGTATTTCGGAAAATGGTGGAGGAAAACGCAACGAAGGGCAAAAGAACAGATTTAATACGTATTACAGAGGTCCTACAGGAAATATTCACGATGTAAAAGGGTTCGGTCATGGATTGAGTTATGTAAAAAGAATAATTGATGAGCATAACGGGAGTATATCAGTAAAAAGCGAACTTGGTGCAGGTACAAGTTTCATATTGAATTTGCCTTTAAATGAAATTATAGAATAATAGAATATAAACAATCTTTAAGTATAAACGGATGAATAAAATAAAAATATTATTAGCTGAAGACGATGTAAATTTGGGGTCTCTTCTTAAACAATATCTCGAAGCAAAAAAATTTGAAACTGATTTGTTTATTGATGGCGATGAAGCGTACAAAGCATACATGAAAAAGAAATATGATCTTTGTATATTGGATGTTATGATGCCTAAAAAAGACGGTTTTGAATTGGCTAAAAATATAAAATCTATGAATAAAGATATTCCTGTAATCTTTTTAACAGCAAAAGTATTAAAAGAAGATGTTTTGAAAGGTTTTAAAATTGGTGCTGATGATTATATTACAAAACCTTTTAATATGGAAGAATTATTATACAGGATTGAAGCTGTAATGAGAAGAACAGGAAGAGAAACAACGGGAGAACAAAAGATTTTTCAAATAGGTCTTGTAATATTTGATTCAAATACACAAACTTTAAAGATAAATGAAAATAAATTAAGCAAATTAACTTCTAAAGAATCTGATCTTTTAAAGTTATTATGCCAACACCAAAATTCATTAATGAGAAGGGATAATGCATTGAAAGTTGTTTGGGGAGGTGATAATTATTTTAATGCAAGAAGCATGGATGTTTATATTACAAAACTCAGAAAACTGTTACAAGCCGATCCGAGAATCAGAATAATAAATAAACACGGAGTAGGGTATAAATTGATTGTTCAGGAAGATTAAAAAAAGTCTAAAAGTCTGCCCCGCACTTGTTTCGGGGTTCAAAGCAATGTCAATATATAAGTAAACGTCATATACAATTGCTGTTATTGCATAAAATAGTATCGTAGTTGGAAAAAATAGTTGCAAGTTGCGGGTTACGAGTTTTTCAGCACGAATTGATTTTGCCGGTACTTGCAACCCGCAACCCGCAACAAAAAATTCAATTTTATGAACAAATTTTCATCAAAAGAATTTGTTTTTTTTTAAAGCAAATAAATATGTCGTTTATTATAATTCAGTAATGAAACAATTAACAATGCAACAATGCAGTAATTTAACAATGCAATAATATATATAAGATGTCACAAATAGCACAAATTAAAGCAAGACAAATTTTGGATTCGAGAGGAAATCCTACCATAGAAACTGATGTATTCACGAACCAAGGAATAATGGGAAGAGCATCTGTTCCGTCGGGTGCATCAACAGGAAAATATGAGGCAGTTGAATTACGCGACAAAGATCCCGGAAAATATATGGGAAAAGGTGTTTTAAGAGCAGTTGCAAATGTCAATAAAATTCTGAATGATGAATTGAGAGGTGGATTTGTAACAGATCAAAGCGGAATTGATGCAGCCATGATTCAATTAGACGGAACAGATAATAAATCAAATCTTGGTGCAAATGCAATTTTAAGCGTATCTCTCGCTGTAGCAAAAGCTGCTGCTTTAACTTCGAGGCAAACATTATTTCGATATATTGGAGGTGTAAGTGCTGATACATTGCCCATTCCTATGATGAATATTTTAAACGGCGGTTCTCATGCAGATAATGATCTTGATATTCAAGAGTTTATGATAATGCCTGTAGGAGCAGATCAATTTAGTGAAGCACTGAGAATGGGAACTGAAGTTTTTCATCATTTAAAGGAAGTATTGAAAAAAGAAGGTTTGTCCACTAATGTTGGTGATGAAGGCGGTTTTGCACCTGATTTAAAATCAGATGATGAGGCTGTTGAGTTAATTTTGAAAGCGATTGAAAATGCAGGATATAAAGCCGGAAAAGATTTCGTTTTGGCAATTGATGCAGCTGCATCTGAATTTTATGATGAGAAAAAGAAATTGTACCGGTTTAAATCCCAAGATAAAGATTTGACTTCAGATGAGCTGATTGATTATTGGGATAAATTAACGGATAAATATCCGATTGCATCAATAGAAGACGGTTTGCATGAAGACGATTGGGATGCTTGGAAATTATTAAATGAGAGAATCGGAGATAAAATCCAAATTGTAGGTGATGATTTATTTGCCACAAATCCCGAACGATTAATTAAAGGGATTAATGAATATGCTGCAAATTCAATTCTTATTAAGCTAAACCAAATAGGAACACTTACAGAGACTATCAACACAGTTGATCTTGCAAAGAAAAGCGGTTTTAACATAATTATAAGTCATCGTTCCGGAGAAACAGAAGATACATCTATTGCTGAATTAGCAGTTGCTTTAAATGTCGGATTAATAAAGACCGGTTCTGCATCAAGAACAGACCGCATTGCAAAATACAATCAACTTTTAAGAATTGAGGAATCTTTGGGAAATTCGGCAAGATTCGGAATATTTTAGGAGTGCCCTTAACTTTATTTTGGTGCAATTCGGTATAGGAAAAAGGCAACTGCTGCAAATATAAAATTAGGTATCCAAGCGGCTAATAAAGGAGATAATCCGCCTTTTATTGAAAACTGTGCGGCAATTTGCATAAAGAAAATATAAAGAAAACTTAGTAAGAATCCTAAACCCATTTTAATTCCGGTACCGCCTTTGCTTTTCCGTGAAGCTAATGACACACCCATTAGTGTAAGTATAAATGTAGAAAAAGGGAAAGCTGTTCGTTGATGTTTTTCCAGTAAGTAGGTATTAATATTTGTTTCGCCTCTTAATTTTATATCATCAATAAATGAGTTCAGTTCAGTATAATCCATTGTCGATTTTTCTGTATCACGACGTTGGAAATCTTTGGGTGCAATGCTCAAAAAAGTGTCAATTTTTTTCCCGGAGGTTATAACTTCATTATTACCGGATATATCCCTGATGAAATAATCAAAAACACTCCATTTACCTATTGTGCTGTCCCATTTTACTCTTTTAGATATCAATTTTGATTTTAGATCGTTTCCTTTAAAATTTTCAATTGAGAATTTATTACCGGAATTTGACATAGTATTGAAGTTTTCCATATAGATGAACACTCCGGGCCTTATTTGTTTATGTATGTTCCTGTCACTGTTATAATATGTTCCGTTTATATATGTGTTTTCAAAATCTAAACGAATTCTGTTAGCAGGCGGAATTACAAAATTGCTTAATAAAAATGATGCAACAGCTAAAACAAATGCTGATATAAAATAAGGATACATCAATCTGTTAAAACTTATACCGCTTCCGATAATAGAAATAATTTCAGAATTCTCTGCCATTTTTGATGTAAAAAATACAACAGAAATAAAAACAAACAAGAAGAGAAATAAATTTGTATAATAAGGAATGAAGTTAAAATAATGGTCAAAAATGATTTCATTTAAAGGAACTTGTTTTTCAATAAAAGAATCAATTTTTTCTGACAGGTCTATAATAATTGCTAAAGCAATAATCAATATTATTGAGAAAATAAATGTTCCCAAAAATTTTTTGATAATGTATATATCAAGAATTTTCAATCGTATGTTTAAAAGAAACTTCACAAAGTAGTAACTGTTAAATTATATTAAAATTGCAGAGATATTTATATCTTCTACAAAATTAATTTAAAATATGTACTTAAAAAATAAAAACATTTATGAAGATAAAACTTAACATTTTTTAATAATTTTGTTCCAATATTAAATTTTAAAAGTATTAATATTAAAAAAGCACCCCGCATAAGAGTGCTTGTAATAAGATAAATATTTATAAGTTTTTAAATTACTTTCTAATCATCATCTTCTTGTTCTGCTTCGTGAGCTTTAATCAGGTCGTTTTGAA
>JAUVIG010000524.1 GCA_030592825.1 Chlorobiota bacterium
AAAAATACTTCTGAATGAGAATAGCCTGTCCCGTGATAACGGGAAACCTGAAAGTTTAAGTCAATTTAAGTTAAAACAGATTATTGAAAGGCAATTCGAAGCAAAACCTATTATTGATTTTAATCCGAAATTTGAAAGAATAAACAATCTTATTGAGGGTTTGACACTTGTTGATTATAAAATGCGATGGGGTAAAAATCAAGTCAAAAATTGGTTAGAAGGTAAAAATGTTGAAGTATATTATAAAAATGAAGCCTTAAAAACTGATGTAAAGAAATATTCCGAAAAGACTCTGATATTCGGGAATTATAAAATCAATTCTGTATATGACTTAAGAAATTACATTCTTAATGAGAAGAATTGGTTTGCAGATTTAATTGAAGATGAAGATAATAGAGATGATTTTATGGAATGGTTGTTAAATCTGTACGACGGTGACCGAAGCAGACGTTCAGCTTTTAACAGAATTGTTAAATTATACAGTCAAGACGGTATCGACTTTATTGCAGATGCAGTTATTCGCTTTTTTATTCCCGAACATCCGGTATCAATTGGTCTGAAGTTATTTAATTTTGCTGAATCAGATGATATTTTAAAACCGACTGCCTTAGCATTTTCTCATATGATTTTTGATTTATGGGATAGTTCAACAGAAAAAGATATTAAACTGTTTATTTTCAGCTATGAATTTGCTTTAAGGCATACTAAAAATACGACAGAAGCTGACAGGATTTTAAAACTGTTATATCAAAAGCTTTCCCTTAATGAAAAGACAGATGCTGACTTTGAAGACTATAAAGTTTATGCATACACCAAAATAAATAAAAACTCTTTGGAAATTATCAAAGAATTTCTGGCAGAATTAACTGCAAGTGATATTGAGATAGTAGTAAACTCAATAGATAATGAGCATAATTTAAAATATAATCCGGTTAAATCAACAATCGATTATTTTCAAAGCATTGGAATAGATAATGTACTGTTTCACAAAACCTCAGAAGAACAAAGTATTAAATTAAGGATAATTGATTCTTATGAATCTTATGATGACTTTATTAATAAAACATTCAACTTTTTTATAAAAGATTTTATTTCAAAACATTGTATTTCAAATGATTTAGGCTCAACTTCAGTAAAAAAAATAAAAGAAACCTTCAAAATTGCTTTTCAAAGTATCAAAGAGAACATTGAAAATGTATTAACTGATTTATACAATATATATTTAAAAGAAATTACATTAATAAAAGATCTTCATATTGATATCAGAGATAAAAACAATTTTTTTCAAAATATTGAATATAATAAATTAAAAAAAACCTATGAAGATATACTTATCCTGAAAAGTGAACTTGAAAAAGTAGTTGCTGTAGAAAAATTACTGATACATTGTACAGAAAAAGTGTCAAAATCAAGTACCGTTGTACCGGAATTAAAGAATGCAGAAAAACTTATAAGTACTGATATTTATAAAAATATAAAAAAAGCCGAACAAGTTCTGACAGAAATTTATTATTTTAAGCTTGGCGGCCCTTTCAATATTAAAGATATTAAGAAACATAAAGAAATATCATATAAAAAATTAGAAAGGGTTACACAGATACAGTTAGAGTCATATGTAGCATCATTGACTGTTAGTTCAGACGGCAAATATATTATAGCCGCAGGAAATAATTCTATAATGATAATTGACCCGGATCGTAAAAAAACTGTAAAAACTCACGGTAAGGTAAATTTTCCTCTGAACCGTGTGGCTGTGAGCAGAGACAGTAAATACATAGCATACACTGACATGGGAAATGCGAATGCATATCTTCGGGATTTTTCTTCGGGGAAAGAAATATACACATTTCAATCAGGAGAATATATTGCTTATGGTGTGGCTTTTAGCCCCGATGGTAAATATCTGGCAGTTTCAGGGCACAGCACACTGTTTTGGAATATAGAAAAACGAAAAATTGACAAAATATTAAATGCATCAATTGAAGTTTCTTTTCATTCGGAGAAAAATTTTTTCGCCTCCGTAGGCAAAAGTAAAACCTTATATACCAATTCGGATACTTGGGAAAGCACCCTTATTTCGGAAAAATCAACTAAGGGGATGAATGAAGTTAGCTTAAGCCCTAACGGTAAGTTTATTGCAATTGGTAATAATGATAGTTCTATAACTGTATTGGATGTTGAAACTGCTGAATTATTATATACCTTCCCCAGACCCGACTTCGATCATGATTATGGTGAGCCCAACATCTATTTTAGTCCGGATGAAAAATTCATGGCTGCTGTTCCTGAATCAGGGAAAGTTAAATTTTGGAGCATGGAAACAGGAGAACCAATATTGACAATTAAAAAGTTTAAAGAAATCGAAGGATTAGCTTTTCATCCGAGCGGTGATTATATTGTTATTGCAAATGAAGATGAGCTTATTTTAATTTATCTGAAAAATTCTTTTAAGCCTGATTCTGAATGAATATCTTGGATTTTATAAATTATGAAACAGAGCAATAAGAGTAAAAAAAAGGTTTAAAGCGGAGTTCTAAAAAATAAATTAATAAATAAGGATTATGAAAAAACACGACAAAACCAAAACATATTCCGACAGTAATAAAACAACAACTTATGGTGATTCCGTTAAGCTAACAAAAGGAACTGTCCATAATATAAAAGCCGGTGATAATATTATTCTGAACAATAAAGAGTACAAAATTATTGAAATTATTTCAGAAAGTACAGGCGAAGCAGTTATATATAGAATTGAAGATGATGTACAAAAAATCCTTGCATTAAAATTATACTTCGAGTTTAATAACGCTGAAAATGAACCAAATACAGAGGCTTTAACAAGAATTAAAGCAATTGATGATGTCGACATTTTAAAACTAATTGATTTTGGGACAGGTATAAACAAATACAAAGGAAAATATTGTTTTGAAATTTTAGATTTTGCACACGGGCTTGATTTGTTGGATGTAAAAAACATGAAAGAAAAATATACTCCTGATTTTAC
>JAUVIG010000354.1 GCA_030592825.1 Chlorobiota bacterium
AAATATAATAAACAATCTGACTGCGTTAAATTTTTTTGCAATAACTACGGCTATTCCAAAAAAATTATGCCTTGCATCTTGTTCATTATATTTGTTTCTTGAAAGAAATTAATTATTAGAGGTTGCCTTAATATTCGGATATGTAAACTCGAAAACTTTATATATGCTCCTAAACATATTTATTAACACTAATTTCTTATAAAATTTAACAAATAATATGTTTTAGTTTGCAGTATTTTCATAATTTTGGCTTGTTTTAATTTTAAAATATAAATTGTTGATTTTCGGAATTGGTACAGACATAATTGAAGTTGATCGCGTATTGTCGCAGCTTGCTAAAACAGAGGGGCTTAAATCTAAATTGTTTACAGAAGAAGAAATAAAATATTGCGAATCAAAAAGATATCCTGAGCAACATTTTGCCGGAAGGTTTGCCGCAAAAGAAGCTTTTTTTAAAGCATTGGGTACAGGATGGGGAAGAGGGTTTGCATTTGATCAACTTGAGATCGTTAATAATGAATCAGGAAATCCGGATTTTATTGTAAACGGAAAAGTAAAAGAATTTTTAAAAACAAAAAAAATAACAAAAATTCATGTTTCAATATCACATTTAAAAAAAATTGCAAATGCTTTTGTGATACTTGAATATTAATATTTAAATTCTTAATTCTAATTTCTAAATTTTATTTTATGTCAAACATTGGTTCATATAATGAAAGAATAAAAAACTTCGATTGGTCGCTTTCTGAAAAAGAACTCGAATACAAAGAAGGTGATATTATTAATATTGGTTGGTATTGCAGCGATCGCATATGTAATATGGGAAAAGCAGATAAACTTGCTTTAAAGTGGGAAGGCCTTGGAGGAAAAGAGAAACAATATACATTTAATGACATTCGATTAGCAAGTAACACCATCGGCTCTCATCTTCGTGATCTCGGTATTAAAAATGAAGACAGAGTTTGCATCTTCCTTGACAGAATACCGGAATTGTATCTTAGTTTTCTCGGTATTTTAAAAATCGGAGCAATTGCACAACCTTTGTTTTCAGCATTCGGTGACGAATCTTTGCATGTCAGATTAGAAAATGCCGAAACAAAAGCGATTATTACTCAAAGAAAACATGTAGGTAAAGTCAGAAGGATTTTAGAAAAACTTCCGTATTTAACTAATATCATTATTGTTGATCATGACGGAAAAAAACCTCTGAAAGAAAAAGAAACTGTTTTTTCATTAGAAGAAGCAACTCCCGTAGAAGAATTCAATGTATTTCCTACTAAAGCTGAATCTCCTTCTGTTCTTCATTATACGTCCGGTACAACAGGCCAACCAAAAGGAGTTAAACATGTTCATTATTCTTTGATCTCTCAGTATTTAACTTCAAAATGGGTGCTTGATCTTCAAGAAGATGATATATATTGGTGTACTGCAGATCCCGGTTGGGTAACAGGAACTTCATACGGAATAATAGGTCCTTGGAGTTTGGGTATTACGCAATGTGTTTTAGACACCGGCTTTTCTGCTGATGCATGGTATAAGTTTATTGAGAAGAATAAAATTACGATGTGGTATTCGGCACCAACTGCTATCAGATCATTAATGAAAGCAGGTGACGACACTGTTAAAAAATATGACCTTTCTTGTTTAAGACATCTGGCAAGCGTTGGGGAACCGCTTAATGCAGAAGCTGTTATCTGGGGTGAAAAAGTTTTTGGTTTACCGTTTTATGATACATATTGGCAAACTGAAACCGGTTCAATGATGTTAACAAATTTTCCGGAAATGAAAATTAAACCCGGTTCTATGGGGAAAGCTTTTCCGGGTATTACGGCTGCAATTATAAATGCAAAAACTTATGAGCCTATTGCAGAATCCGGAATTATTGGATTGATAGCCTTCAAACCGGATTGGCCGGCAATGATGAGAACATACTGGAATAATGAAAAAACATACAATGAAAAATTCAAGAACGGATGGTACCTGCCCGGTGATAAAGCAAAACTTGATGAAGACGGATATTGGTGGTTTGTAGGAAGAGACGATGATGTTATCAATACCGGCGGACATCTGATAAGTCCGTTCGAGGTTGAATCTGCATTGTTGGAACACGAAGCTGTTGCTGAATCGGCTGTGGTTGCAAAACCTGATGACGTGAATATGGAAGTAGTGAAAGCATTTGTTGTTTTGAAACCCGGAAATAATGCTGATGATGAAATGGAATTAAATATCATGAATTTCATACGTAAAAAATTATCTCCTTTAGCAATGCCACAGGAAATTGAATATATAAAATCTTTACCAAAAACAAGAAGCGGTAAGATAATGAGAAGAATTTTACATGCACAAGAGTGGGGCGAAGAAATTGGTGATACTTCAACTTTGGAAGATGAAGAGGATTAGCCCTTAAACCTTATAAGATACAAAAGAAATGCAATAAATATTTTATTCTGTTACGATTTTAATAAAAGATATTTTAAATGCTTCAATGATATAATGCTTAAATGCGATAATAAAAGAAAATTAGTATACTTGAAACATTGATAACTAAAACGAATAGATTTCAATATTTTAAACTTTACATCAAGAAATAATTTTCGGAACGGACTTATTAATTAAAGCATTAACTCATTGAAGCATTAAAGCATTTATTAATTATTTGTATAAAATCAATTTACACTATACGATTCAAATTAAATATCAACCTTTAAAAAATAAAAGATGGAAGAATTAAAAAAAGTAATTTTGGAATATGTAATTGAAGAATATCTCGAAGATGAAGATGAAGAATTGGATTTTGACAGCCCGCTTATTTCGGGAGGAATTGTTGACTCATTCTCAATGGTATCATTAAAAAGATTTTTAGAAACAAGGTATAAAATTTCTTTACCGGATGACAGAGCTACACCTGAAGCATTTGATACAGTAACAAGTATTTCTGAATTAGTAACTGAATTTCAGAATAAATAAATGCTTAAATGATACCTGCCTGAAGGCAGACAGGAAATGCTTCAATGCTTTAATAAGTATGTAATTGAAAGTTATTATTTTATTAAAGAACAAAAATTTATATAAGAAATTTTATTTTTTTAAAGATAAATTGTCGCAAAATATTGAAGCATTACAGCATTGTGTTAATAAAATCTAATTATTTACTATTCAAATAACAATAAAATCAAATATTAAACGATATGGGATACAGTAATAAAGTAAGAGAGGTATTACAAAACGAATTGGTCGAAATTGATAATGCCGGAATCTTTAAAAAAGAAAGATTTATACATTCGGTTCAAGATGCCGATATTGAAGTTGAATTTCCGACAGGTGCATCATTGCAAAAAGTAATCAATATGTGTTCTAATAACTATCTGGGGCTTTCAAGTCATCCGGATGTTGTTAAAGCAGCGCATAAAGGCTTGGATCACAGAGGCTACGGAATGTCATCCGTGCGATTTATATGCGGAACTCAAGATATTCATCGTGAATTGGAAAACAAAGTAACCGAATTTCTCGGAACTGAAGATACTATTTTATTTCCTTCATGTATGGATGCAAATACAGGCGTATTTGAAGCGTTTATGACAGCTGAAGATGTTATGATTTCAGACCGTCTCGTACACGCATCAATAATTGACGGAATAAGATTATCTCCGGCAGTGAGAGATACATTCAAGCATTCTAACATGCAACATCTTGAAAGCAAATTACAGTTGCATGCCGATAAACGTTTAAAAGTTGTAATCACTGACGGTGTGTTCTCTATGGACGGTGATACTGCAAAATTAGATGAAATGGTTGCATTATGTGAAAAATATGATGCCATGCTGTTTGTTGATGATTCTCACTCATCCGGATTTATCGGTAAAACAGGAAAAGGAACGCATGAGAAATATGGTGTGGTCGGTAAAATTGATATTATTACAACTACTTTCGGAAAAGCACTCGGTGGTGCATCCGGAGGTTGTGTTTCAGGAAGAAAAGAGATTGTTGAGATGTGTCGTCAAAAAGCACGCCCGTATCTTTTTTCAAATACAATGGCTCCTGTTGTTGTCTCCGGTGTTTTAGAAGTATTTAACATTCTTTCAAAAAGTACGGAAAGAAGAGATAAATTGGAAAAAAATGCAGATTATTGGAGAAAAGGTTTAACTGAAGCCGGATTTGTTTTAAAAGAAGGAGATACGCCTATAGTTCCGGTTATGTTGTTTAATGCAAAATTGGCTCAAGATTTTTCAAAAGATCTTTATAGTGAAGGCATTTATGCAATCGGCTTCTTTTTTCCTGTTGTGCCTAAAGCACAAGCAAGAATCAGAACACAGATCTCTGCCGGACATGAAATTCACCATTTGGATAAAGCTTTAAAAGCATTTATCAAAGTCGGTAAAAAATAT
>JAUVIG010000609.1 GCA_030592825.1 Chlorobiota bacterium
ATGTCTGCGGGTTTCGACGCCTCGCATCTACACAAAGCTAATCGCATGAATAATGCGGGTTAACACTGATTTTTTAATCATAATATATCTTACAATAAATAAAAGAAATAAAAACAACTAAACAAAAAGATTGTTTATCCCTTCAAATTTGTTTGCATGGGACAAAAAAAGCATCCTGCAAGAATACAGGATGCCCAAAATCTATGAAAAAAAACTACACAAATTACTGTAAACTGAATTACAATAATTTTACTTTGAATGAATTATTATAGTGTTATAGTATTAGAGTATAGGTTTTTTGAAAGTTTCCAAAAAATTCGACAAAGTCGGGAATAATTAAGATAATTAGCCTGCGGTCCACAGTAGGCAGTCAGCAAATGCCGGACTGTGTATAACACTAATTCCCTAAAACAACTATTACACTATATTACTATCACACAAAACTATTTATTTTTGAATTAAATCATTTAATTCTTGAATTTGTTTTTTAAGGTCTTCGATTTCTATTTCTTGTTTATTCAACTTTTCATTTTGTTCATTAATTTGTAATTGCTGCTCATAATTTGCTTTATAATTATAAGTTGCCATTTCATCTGTAAGGATTGAAAATTCTTCAGTTAAATCTTTCGGTAAAGAATTCGGATCAAGTTCAAGTAATCCTCTGTCTGTTTTAAAATCAAACATACCTTCTTTTTTAGGTTTGGGCGGATACTTTATTATTTCTTCTGTTACACTTCTGTCAGTAAAAGCAGCTGCACCCTGATTGTACAAATCATCATAATAAATATTATCCCAAGCTCGACCGTTTTCTCCCAGATCGCAATCTTTGTGAGTCCTGGAACAAAAACTCCCGTTTCTCATTAGAAACCGAGATGTTTCATTATAACCAATATAGAGATCCGTTCCATTATTCAAAAAGTCCCAAGTATTTGTGTTGGCTGATGCTTCAAGTGCAAAATGAGCACTACTCCAACTTGTTCCGCCCATTTTTACAACAAGTCTTTCATCCGGGACTACTCCTATACCTACATTACCGGAGAAATAACCTTCTCCTCTGCCATAAAATGCATATTCATGACCTGATGTTAAACCTCCGTCAGCATCTGCAAGAATTGCATAAGAATTTGACGAACCATTAGCATAAGAATAACTTAAAATACCGTATGCAGAACCTGAAGTACTTCCGCCATAGCTTCTAAAATAACCTGCACGCGATGTTGATGTAGTTGTAGCTGCGGGTTCATAAACATATAACCTATATGATGATGAAGGTGCAATATTAACACCAACTTTAGCATTAAACCTCAAATGATCAGTACTGAAATTTCCCCAAATTAATGCACCTGTATTATTTGCATTAGTATTTTCAATATATAATCTGTCAGAAGCTGTTTCATTATAACCGGCATAATAACCTAAAAAAACATTTCCGTCTCCGGCCACATTTGAATAACCTGCTTGATAACCAAGGGCTGTATTATTATCTCCGGAAATATATACTGAAGGCGTTGATCCGGGTATTCCGCCTCCATGTCCGGCCGCTGTCCCGATAAAAGTATTGCGATGTCCTGTTTGCAGATTTTCCCCTGTATGTGAACCTAAACATGTATTAAAATTTCCCGAGGAATTATAAAACCCACAATCAGCCCCACTAAAAGTATTATAACTTCCGGAATTTACAATTCCACTATGGTATCCAAAAAATGAATTATATCCGCCGGTTGTATTAACATATCCACACATATTACCAACAAAAGTGTTTTTACTGCCGGATGAATTATTTGTTCCGCTTTGATAACCAATAAATACATTTTTATATCCTGTAATATTATCATAACCACTTTGATAACCAACAAAAATATTATTTGATCCTTCCCACTCTCCGGGGTAAACTTCTATTCCTCCTGTAGTTTTAAAACCTGTTTCATATCCAAAAAATGTATTATATTGTCCATTAGTAAGTTGTTGTCCTGATTTATGACCAATTAAATAGTTTTCTTCTGTCATTTGCATATATCTGTCTCCCACTCCTTTCGCAGTTCCGTATCTTCCTACTGCAAAACCGCCGGAAACTCCTAAATCAAGACCACCGTCTGTATAAACTCTTGTGCTGTCAATTGTTGTATAAAAAAACAAACTGTCCGCATCTCCTTTTGCAGTTCCGTATCTGCCTACGGCAAAACCGCCGGAAGCTCCTTTAGCCTTATCCTCGTAGACAGTAACTTTTGTTTTATCAAGGTTGGTGTAAAAAAATATGCTGTCTTCTCCTTTTGCTGTCCCGTATCTGCCTACTGCAAATCCGCCGGAACGTCCGGTTTGTCTTGAATATACTCTGGTGC
>JAUVIG010000376.1 GCA_030592825.1 Chlorobiota bacterium
TACTTGTAACAGGCCGTGTTTAAAATCAATGTCACTCAGTTGCAGTTCAATGCCTTCTCTGTTTCTGATACCGCAACCGTAGTAAACGCCCAAGATTGCCCGGTCTTTAAAGCCTTGTGTGCTTTGGTCGGTTACTTTATAAATTTTTGTGATTTCTTCTTTTGTAAGTATTGTTCTTCGGTTTTCTATTGCCGGTGTTACTTTTAGTTCGGTTTTTATGATTCCGGGATAATTGTATTTAAATAAAAATTCATCAAAAAGCTTTAAAGTGCTGATGTATCCTTGTATGGTGCTGCTGCCGATACTTCCGCCGATTTTGTTCGGTTTGGTTTCCAAGTGTTTTTGATAGTGTTTCAGATGCTCCGGTGTGATGTGTTCAAGCTTGTATACCTGCTTTACGGCAAGCCGGTCTAAAAAATATTTTAATCTTCTTGTGTTGCCTTTTATACTGCTTTCGGCATAGCCCAAGCGGATTAACCATTGATTAAATTCTGCATGTAAGTGTTTATAAAGTGCCCTGCCTCTCATTTCGGGTAATCTGTTCGCAACTGCATTATACGTGTTGATATTCAGATTGTTGAGTTGCTAATTGATGCTGTTCGCAACTGTTAGCAACATTAGCAACATTTCGACTTCGCTCAATGCAGGCTTCTTTTACTTTGTTTAAAGCGGTATCCAAGGCATTGTTGATATTTTCGTTTAAATTCAGATACTCGTTTTTCTTTGTGATTTCATATTCGTAACCGGTTTTATATTTGTTGCCGCCGATTATTTTAATGTAACCGTATTGCAAAAGTTGTGAGAGGTAATGCCTTAAATTATGAGGGTTTATGCGTATTTTGTCTCTGATGTTGCTGCGGTAAAAACTGTCTTTACCTTCTTTTTTAAGGGACGTTTTCAGTTTTTCAAAAAAATCTCTGCATGCATTTGTGAGTTCATCGGATTTTGCAAGCAATATGTCTTTTAATAAATCATTGGCTTGTTCTATGTCTTCAATTGTGGTTTCTATGTAGGGTTCACACGTAGGCGAACCCGTACCGGTGTCTGTTTTTAGTGTTCTTTGGTATTGATGATAAAAGGTAACTGTTTCAATAAAAGCCAGATAGTGGGCGTTGGTTCTTAAAGGTTTAAACACGCTTTCGGGTATTTTCAGAAGTTCGGCATAGGGATTTCTGATTCGTATCGGTTTCAGTATGCTTTGCATGTCTTTGAAAAATTCTTTGAGTTCTTCTTCTTTTTTGCGGTTAATGTTGCCGGCTGATAATTTTCGTTGATAGTTCATAATGTTTTCTTTTTGCTCCTTTGAGTTGTCCAAATAGATTAATATTGAGCGGTTTGCATTGTCTTCGTAGAGTTTTTCTTTGGTGGTGGTTCCGGCAAGGCAAATGGGGCCTTCTACGGTTAAATGAACTGTTTTCAGATTGCCTTTGCTGTCTTTGAGGGTTACGGTTTTGCTGATTTCTTTTTTACTCATGAGTTCCCGCAAAGGATACCATACGGCGGCTGCTCCGTCCATATCTTCTATGAGTACCAATTTATGTTTGAGTTCGGTTTTGTCGAAGTAATACAGGGCGTTTTCGCTGAGCATGGTAATGATTATTTTATCGTTTTTAGGAATGAGTTCCGATATTTTTTCCTGCAAATAGGTTTTACCGGTTCCGCTTGCTCCCAAGCTGATGATGTGCAAAGGTTGTTCTCTTAGCCTTGACGTAAATATCAGGTACATTAATAATCTGTTGTTTTTTTCACCCACTACGCCGGTTTTGCCGATGTCTTTACCGGTTCTTTTCAGCAAATCCGGTGCGGATAAGTATTTGATTGCTTTTTGTTTACGGGTTTGGCTTAAAAGTCGTTTTTTCGGTTCGGGCAGTTTTTTTACTTCGATTTGTGTATTGCGATAATCTTCAAGTGCTTGTGTGAGTTCTGCTATGGCAAGCTGCATGGTTTTGGTTCCGGTTTCCAAGCGTTCGGCTGCTTTACGGATTAATTTTTCGCTTTGGTCATCGTAGTAAAGGTCTAAACTGTGACGGATGGAGTGTAGGGGGCTGTTGCTGCCTGAACGTTGTATTTTTAAAGTTACCCGGAGTTTGTCTAACGGATGCAGAGCTATGCCGCCGAGAATGCTGATTAGTAAATTTTCTTTTTTGAATGTGAGGTAGTCGGGGTTTTTAAAATTGATTAGTGTTGATTGATTATTGATTAATGCCTTCGGTTCTTCCGGTTTCTTTTCAGATGAAAGTTCATTTGAAGAAAAAAGAGTTTTTCGATTTTCAATAAGATGGTTGAAGATGTCCGGTTCGTGGCCGTCTAAAAGGCTGTTTATGTCTTCATTGTCAGGTGTTTCGATTGTTGATATTTTACAGTTCGGGAACTGTTGAGACAGGGCATGCCCTGTCTTTACGACTGCGTCTTTGCCGGCTTTGTCGCCGTCGAAGAAAAATATAATTTCTTGTAATTCAGGGAGTTGTTTTATGGCTCGGATGTGTTCTTCTTTTAAGCCGTTGATTCCGTAACAGGCAAGAATTGAATATTTATTAACTTGTCCGTCCGCTGGCGGATTGATTATTGACGATTGTAATAAGGTGGCTGCATCAATTATGCTTTCCGTTAAAATCAGGGTTTTTGTTTCAGGTTTGGGACTGTGTCCGTCCGCTGACGGATATTCGGGATACAGTCCTTGCTGTCCGGCTGTGTAGTAGTGTTTTGCATTACTGTTGTTATTGATACTTCTGCCGTATAAACTTACAATTTTGTTTTCTTCGTTTTTTAAGGGGAAGATGATGCAGTTCCGCAAGCCTTTGAAGTGTTTTACTTCTTTTGTTCTGAGGCCGCTGTGAGGGTTGTAACCGATGTCGGCTTTAATGTCGTAGATATGCCGGCTTTTGAGATAGTCGCTTGCTGCTTTGCTGCGGTGCAGGGATTGGCAGAGTTTCGGGAAAATTTCGGTATAGTTTACTTCGCTGTTGTTTGCCGGTGTTTTTTCGGATGTGTTTTTTTGTTTTATGGTTTTTGTTGTTTCACCTGCCATTGCTGCCGCTTTTTTTAGGGCTTGGTGTTTTGCCTGTGCTGAGTTTGTCGAAGTATTATTGGTTTCAAAGTCTTGTATAAATTGTATTTGGTCGCCGGTTTTTCCGCAGCCGAAGCAGTGGTAGGTGTTTGTTTCGGGATATATTCGCATGCTGGGGCTTTTATCATCATGAAACGGGCAGTTTATGTGATTGGTTTTGTCGGGTCTTAATCCGTAATATTTCAATACTTTTAATATTGAGAGCTTTTGTTTGATTTGGGTTATTTCCATTGTTGAAAAAAGTTTGAAATATTTATCTGTGCATATTTAGCACAAAAGTACACTTTTTTATTATTTTACAAAAGAAAATATGATTTTTTTATTGCAAATAAGCACCGTATATTTGCAATATATTATAAAATAAGCGGTTTTAACCGCATAAATGTTTCAGGATGACTATATCTTTTGGTAAAAAATTAACAGAGTGCAGGAAAGCAAAAGGTCTTTCGCAATCAAAATTAGCTAAACAGTTAGGTGTACATCATACTATAATCGGCAGATATGAAAGAGACGAAGTAAAGCCTTCTATTGATGTTGTAAAAAATATTGCAAAAGTACTTGATACAACCGTAGGTTATTTACTCGGAGAAACAAAAGACAGAGACTTATTAAAAGATACTAAAATGTTACAACGTTTAAATGAAATTTCAAGTTTTCCGGATGAAGATAAAAAACATATTCTTTATACTTTGGATGCTCTGATTAAATCCGTAAAATTTAAAAATATTGCAGCTCTTTAAAAACTTGTTGTTTATTTTGAATATTCCGGAACTCTTCTTTTTATTTCTTCCATAAGTTTTATTAATTTGTCTCTTTGCCTTTCATAGGCTTCTTTACTTACCGTAAAATCTTCTTTGGTTAAAATCAGGTATTTGCCTTTTTCTGTATGTTCATATTCAATACCTTCCAAATCATCGGGGATGGGTAATTCGTAATCATTTGAAAAATAGGTTATCCAACCAAGTGGTGGCCATACTTTAATCTCTTTAAAGATACTGAAAAAAGCAGGTAAGGTTATTATACTCCCGCAATATAAAGGGTTAAGAAAATTGACCATCTTTTCTACTAATAATTTATACCAAGCAAATGAATATTCAAAATTACGATTTGAAAAATCAATTTTTATTTCTTGATA
>JAUVIG010000481.1 GCA_030592825.1 Chlorobiota bacterium
AAGGATACAGAAAAATACAAGTTTGAACTGAAAGACAATAAGATTCTCCTTAATGACTCAATCAGCTTCGGAACAATTGATAGTATTACGGATAATCTTCTAAAACTGGGAATAAAATCAGGTATTTCTTCCAATAACTTATTTTTCCCCATCAAAAAAGTTGATTACAACATTGATACTGTTGAATTCAAAAGACTTTTATTATCAAATCCGTGGACTTATAAAATTAATGATGCTAAATGCAGACTTGACTTAATGGAACAAAATTGGTTTGTCCCTCAATGGAGTTTCTTATGGTCTACTCAAAAGATAAGAAATGTTGAGGATTTTGATGTCAAAGATTGGACTGTAAAAATGTATAATGGGACATTATTCCTTTTAATGATAGAAGGAGGTTCTGATTTATCAATGTTCCAAATTATGGGTATTAATGATTCAGCATTATTTACATCTGCATCATTTGATACATATGCCATGTTTGACAGTCTGCCTGTTGACATAGTTATTAATAAAATCTCATCTGTTGATACACAAAAGATGAATCAAATTAAAAATTTGTTGACAGCTTCAAAATGGGAATTATTTGATTATGAAGTTTTATCAAAAAATTATAAAATATATGACGGGATTTACAGAAATTTTAAACCAGGAAAAAGAAGTATCCTATACGGTGATACTATAAAAAGAGTCTATGAAAAGTATTATTTAGATAAATCAATAAATTATATTTTTACAAAACAAAGCAATGGTTATCTAATAGCAGAAAACGATACTTTAAGGAGAGGGAAATGGATAATAACAAAAGACGGAAAATATTTATTTACAAATCCTCCATCATTTTTCAATTGTTTGAAAATTATTGAATTATCAGATACATTCATGATATGTGAACAGGTACAAACAATTGAGTTTCTTGATGAAAGGAACTATGAAAAGAGATATATTAGAGAAAAGCTAAAAAGACAAAAAACATTGCCTAACAAATAGCTATACAAAATGCGGGCAAGCAAGCAAACTGAAAGAACATAGCAATGAATAATCACCACCAAATTTTCAATTTGGCTTTTAAAATAACAAGATAAAAACAAAATTAAAAATTTGGCTATCTACGTAATTTTAAAGTTGTCGGTTGTAATACCGCACATTGCATAGCCAGCCGTAGTGCATAAGCAAAAGAGGAAACTTATAAAATATTATAATGACCAAATATTATATTATTTGGTCATTATAATATCATTTATTATTTTTACAATAAATATTTTATTATGTATCCAAGAACATTAGAAAGTTTAGTATTGCAAAAACTTAATAAAGGAAAGGCAATAATTATCGTAGGGGCACGACAAGTTGGGAAAACGACTTTAATAAAAAAAGTTTTAGAGAATAAAGATTATCTGTTTTTAGACGGAGATGACCCGACAATAAGAGCTTTTTTAACAAACCCCAATACCGAAGAATTACGATCGTTAATCGGAAAAAAATCAATTATTTTTCTTGATGAAGCACAAAGAATACCAAATATTGGAATAACCTTAAAAATAATTACTGACCAATTTAAGAGCATTCAATTACTTGTAAGTGGTTCGTCATCATTTGATTTAGGAAATAAATTAAATGAGCCGTTAGCAGGAAGAAAATGGGAATATGAACTGTTTCCGATAAGTTGGGAAGAATATGAAATAAAAGAGGGATTTTTAAAATCAGAACAACAACTTGAAAACCGATTGTTATACGGTTTTTATCCGGAAGTATTGAACAATTCGGGAGAAGAAAAACAAATCTTAAAACAATTAGTAAACAGTTATTTATACAGAGATATTTTAGCTTTTTCTGATATTAGAAAACCGGAAATAATAGAAAATTTATTGCAGGCATTAGCATTACAAATCGGTAGTGAGGTTAATTATAATGAATTATCTCAGATGCTGAAAGTTAATAAGGTTACAATACAAAAATATATTGACATTTTAGAAAAAGGATATATTGTATTTAGATTGCGTAGTTATAGTAAAAATGTCAGAAATGAGATAAAACGCGGCAGGAAGATATATTTTTATGACAACGGCGTTAGGAATTTACTTATAGGAAATTTTAATCCGTTAAATTTGAGACAAGATAAAGGTAACTTATGGGAAAACTTTTTAATTTCAGAACGTAAAAAGCAAAATATCTATAAAGAACTTTTTGCTAAAATGTATTTTTGGAGAACCTTACAACAACAAGAAGTTGATTATGTAGAAGAAGAAGCCGGAACTTTGACAGGTTATGAATTTAAATGGAAAGCAAAAAAAAGTATAAAACTATCAAAAACATTTACAGAAACATACAATGCAAACTCAGTAATCATTGACAGAAAGAATTTTAGAGAATTTGTGATAATAAAATAACTTATGCACAACACGCAATATAAAAAATTGGGCAGAAAGTGTTAAATATGAATGTTTTAACAATGAATAAACAGCGTAATAAATTGAAAGATTGGTGTTTCAAAATGTCGCACCTAAAAGAATATGTGATAATTGCAGATTTGAACCAACTTGTTCAGAATATATGATTATTTCAATTAATAAGTTTAAGGGTTAAGCAGACTTAAAAGATGCAAATATCCAAATGGAGGTATTGATTATCCATAAATATATAATTTTTTTAGAAGAGAAGTTGAATAATGACAAATTAATAATTTGTGTATAAAATTTGAAAACATTTTTTTTCTTATAAAAAGTTCGGAAAACATAAAATTAATCTTAACTTTATGTCAAATAGATTAACAGCAATTTTTCACAAATTAAATTATTATGAGAAAATTTTACAGCACAACAGCAATATCGGTATTACTGATAAGCATTATTTTATGCTCATGCAGTTCAAAGAACTTATTAACTTTAAGCGTTACAGAACCGGCTCCGGTATATATTCCTTCAAACATTAAAACAATTGGTATTATTGACAGAAGTTTGCCTTCGGAAAAAAATAAAATAACGGACAAACTTGATAAAATTTTATCTGCAGAAGGTAAAAATTTGGATAAAGACGGAGCACATGAATCTGTTGTCGGTCTGTTTGATGAACTATCAAATAATAATAGATTTTCTGAAGTGAAAATAATTGATAAGGTTGATGTAAGGAGTCCGGGACTTGGTATTTTTCCGTCAGCACTTTCTTGGAAAACAATTGAACAAATTTGTAATGAAAATAATGTAGATGCCATCTTTGTATTATCATTTTATGATACAGATGCAAAAATTGATTATAAAACTGCTCCAATTGAAATTGAAGGTCCTTTGGGGATAAAAATTCCGGCTATAGAAAATCGTGCAAAAATTGTTACTTAAATAAAAACCGTATGG
>JAUVIG010000630.1 GCA_030592825.1 Chlorobiota bacterium
AATTGAGCCGAATGCAGAAGTCGGGTCGCCTTGCCAAGCTTGTTCCAAAACTTGTCTTTGGTTATTGCCTTCTGCCAAACCGCACGGGTTTGAATGTTTTACTACTGAACAGGCTGTTCTTTTTAAATCTTTTACAGAATTAACCGCTCCCGAAATATCTAATATATTATTGAAAGACAATTCTTTGCCGTGCAAAATATTCATATCATGATAAGTGTTTTCGGCTTCTTTCATTCTGAAAAAATATGCTTTTTGGTGCGAATTTTCACCATATCGCAATGTTTTACCTTCTTTAAAGTTTAATCTGAAAGAAATTTTATCAATTTGAGCATCCATTGCTTGTGCTATCATTGCATCATAATCAGCAGTGTGGTTGAATGCTTTGCACATTAGTTCTTTACGATATTCGTAGGTTGTTGCTCCGGCATTCTCATCTAACTCACCGATAAAACGCTCATAATCTGCAACTTGTGTCAAAACATTAACATACTTAAAATTCTTTGCTGCTGCACGTATCATTGTAGGTCCGCCTATGTCGATGTTTTCAATTAAGGTTTTAAAACCTTTTCTTTGCAACAGTACTTGCTCAAACGGATACAGATTACAGACAACCAAATCAATCGGTTCAATATTCAAAGTTTTTGCTTCTTCGGCATCTTTTTCTCGGTCAAACAATAATGCCGATTCTATATTGAAGGAAATAGTTTTCATTCTGCCTCCGAATGCTTCGGGATTTTTAGTAACATCAGAAATATCAGTTACTTTAATTCCTGCATCTGTTAAGGTTTTTTTTGTTCCTCCGGTTGATATGATTTCGACATTATATTCTTTTAGCTTTTTTGCTAATTGAATAATTCCTGTTTTGTCGGAAACGCTTAATAGGGCTTTTTTTATTTTCATTGTTTTTGTTTTTGACGCTGATTTACGCTGATTTTTTATGATTTTTAAAATAAATTAAGATAAGGTTCCTTAACAAAATCATAATAATCATAAAAATCAGCGTCCTATTTTTTTTCAATATGTATAACAATATTATCAAAAATCGCTTGCCCCGTATTATCTCTTTTAATTTCTTTTCCTTCTCGCTTTAATTTTGTCCATGACGGATGATTGTAGAAACTCAAAAAGGCTTCGGGATGCGGCATTAGTCCGAATACTTGACCTGTCCGGTCCGTCAGTCCGGCTGCACTGAACTCTGAACCGTTTGGATTTTTCGGATATTCATCTGTTACGTTTCCGTTTTTACCGGCATAACTTAATGCAATCAGGTTATTATCAAGTATTTGCTTTCTTGTTACATCATCTTTTATCACTAATTTTCCTTCACCATGCCTAACGGGAACAGGTAGTAAATCAATGCCTTTCAGAAAAGGTGTTTTTACTTTCGGATTTACTTTGCAATACACCCATCGGTCTTCATATTTGTTAGAATTATTTTGGACTAATGCAGTTTCAGGCTCAAAATCATTTTTCAAATTCGGCAATAATCCTAATTGAACTAATATTTGAAAGCCGTTGCAAACTCCCATTATGTATTTTCCTTCCTTTATGAATTTGTCAATTTCTTCAATAAAAGTATTACCGCTTTGCATCTTCTTGTATTTCACCTTGTTCGACATCACTTTCCGGATGCTATATCATCACCAAAAGAAAATCCGCCGGGAAAATTCAGTATATCAAAATCATGCAAATTATACGAGCCGTTCATTAATTCGTTGAAATGTATGATTGTAACTTCTGCTCCGGCATTTTTATATGCTGCACCCATTTCTATTTCGCAGTTTATTCCGAAACCTGTTAGTATTAATGATTTTATCATTCTTTTATTTTTTTGACGCTGATTTACGCTGATTTTTTATGATTTTTACCACACAGAACTCACTGATTTACACAGATTTATTTCTGTGACATTCTGTGATTTCTGTGTGATTAACTATAAACTAAAATTCTGTCCTCCATGCACATTCAAAACTTACTGCCGGTTCATCAACTATAACATTCTCATTATCAAATACTGACAAACTCTCATTTTCTGTAACTTCACCCAGATAATATACTTTATCCATAAAAATATTTTCAAAAGCATCTTTATCTTCCGGTTTTATACTGACTATAAATCTTGAATGAGTTTCGGCAAACAATTTTGCATTTG
>JAUVIG010000464.1 GCA_030592825.1 Chlorobiota bacterium
GAGATATTGAGAAACCGATTTTGTCGGGAATTTTGAATTTTATTATCATTGTTACAATTTTTTATAGAATGAAAGTAATGATCTTTGCTGCAGGTTTGGGAACACGCCTTAAGCCTTTAACTGATAATAAGCCTAAAGCTTTAGTAGAGTTGAACGGTAAGCCTGTATTGGAACATTTAATATTAAGACTAAAAAAACAAGGCTTCAATGATTTAGTTATTAATGTCCATCATTTTGCCGATAAAATTGAATCCTTTCTGAAAAAAAACAATAACTTCAATGCAAATATTGAAATATCTGATGAGAGAAAACAACTTCTTGAAACAGGCGGCGGTTTGCTGAAAGCTAAAAGATTTCTTGAAAGTTCAGAGATATTTATAATACATAATTCAGATATTTTTTGCGATATTGACCTAAACAGTCTCATTAAACAACATCTGAAAAATAATGCTTTAGCCACACTTGCAGTTCAAAAAAGAGATTCATCAAGAAAATTGCTTTTTGATGAAAAAAATTACTTATGTCAATGGAAAAATATTAAAACTAATAAAATTAAAGAGGCACGTATTCCTGTCGGTTCATTAACAGAACGATCTTTCAGCGGAATACATATCATCAATTCAAATATTTTTAAATTCATAATTGAAAAAGGCAAATTCTCAATAATTGACTTATATTTACGACTATCTAAAGATCATAAAATATCGGCATTTGAAACAAAACATAACTACTGGTTTGATCTTGGAAAACCGGAAAATATTTTAGAAGCTGAAAAAAGTTTAATAATTTAGTTTAGTTTTTCGTAACTTTGAGTTTGGTTTAAAAAACACTTGCATTTTAATAATATGATAACAAAACACTTATTATGAGGTATTTAAAATACATTTCCATATTAATTATATTTTTTTGTTTTTTCGATGTTTATGCACAAAATAATGATAAAATTTCCGATGCTTTAATTAAAAACATCGGTATAAATAAAAACAATACGGAATTTACTGTATGGATATTCTTTACCGATAAAGGTTCTGATTTAAAATCAAAAATTAATACTGCTGAAGATAACTTGTCAAAAAGATCAATACAAAGAAGGCAAAAACTGATAAAAAACAGACCTGTTGTTGATTATTATGACATCCCGGTTGAAGAAAACTATATTGAGCAAGTAATACCTATTATTAATAAATTAAGACATCAATCAAGATGGTTAAATGCAATATCAGCAGAAGTTTCAAGAGAAAATTTGGAGCAAATTGCAAAATTAAATTTTGTTAAAAAGATTGATATTGTAAGGAAAGGAAAGTATGATGAAAGGTATATTGCTAATAAAAAGATAACTTCAATTGATAATAAAAAATCAAGCATGTACAATTTAGATTACGGTTCTTCTCTGATTCAATTAGAACAGATAAATGTTCCGGCAGTACATGACCTCGGTTACAGCGGTAACGGAATAATTATTTGTGTATTAGATGCCGGTTTCAATAATTTGGAACATCAAGTATTCACAAGCATGGATATTGCCGGTCAACGGGATTTTGTAAATAATGACGAAAATGTTGATGATGAAGACGATATGGGAAGCGGAAGTCACGGCACTAAAACATTAAGTACTATCGGCGGTTTTTATGAAGGAGAATTAATCGGACCCGCTTATGGTGCAACATATTTATTGGCTAAAACTGAAAACACAGATTCAGAAACACAAATTGAAGAAGATAATTGGGTTGCAGGTGCAGAATGGGCTGATGCACATGGAGCCGATATAACTTCTACATCATTGGGCTATGTTAATTTTGATGACGGAACAGGATATTCTCCGGCTGAACTTGACGGAAATACTGCAATTATTACTATTGCTGCTGATATTGCAGCAGGAAAAGGTATTCTCGTTGTAAATTCTGCCGGTAACAGCGGTAACGGAACAACAACAATTAATGCCCCTTCTGACGGAGACAGTGTATTAGCAGTAGGAGCAGTATATTCTGACGGTACAAGAACTACTTTCAGTTCAGTAGGACCTACAGGCGACGGACGTATCAAACCCGAAGTTATGGCTATGGGCTCAGGTGTTTATGTAGCGGATACCAACGGAAATTATTACAGAACTTCAAGCGGCACCTCATTTTCTTGTCCTTTAACAGCAGGGGCTGCTGCTTTATTATGGGAAATGATTCCACCGGCAAGTAATATGGAAATATTTAATGCACTTAAAATAACAGCAAATAATGCAAGTTCACCTAATAATCAATACGGTTGGGGCATTATAGATGTTTACGCTGCATTTGAATATCTTTTTCAAAATATCTCAAATTCACTGTATATTTCTCCAAACCCTTCCGGTAATTTCATTAATATTCGGTCAATAGATATTAATGAAAAAATTAATGAAGTTATGATTTACAATATATCAGGCCAAGTTCAAAAGTATTATAATAATTTGACTTCTTCAAGAATTGATATTTCAAATCTTAAACCGGGAATTTATTTATGTAAAGTTATAAGTACTAAACAAACTTCAGTCTTGAAATTTGTAATAGCAAGATAATCGGAAAGTTTGGAGTTCTTTTATCTGTTCAAAAAATATTTATAAGCCGGGGTAATTTGAATTTTAGTGCCTTCTTTTGTTAATGCAAATATACAAACTTTCCTTTTTAAAAGGAAATAATTTCAGTTTCTTTCCTTGATTGGCACAAAATTAAAAAACAAACATTTGTATCAAAATATAAGGTAATTTTTACATTTATTTTATTTTCGGACAATATCAGATTATAGTTTTGAAATATTACTGTTGCATTTTTAATATCTTTGCAATAAAAATCTCTCTCGGTATTAGATGTCAATTATAATTAATCTAATTTCATGCAACTTTACAAAAAAAACCTATCTGTAATATACTAAATAAAACAAAACACTTATAATGAATTATCTAAAAAATATTTTTGCATTATTTTTAATTTTTATCTTTTTCGGAGTAAATGCCCAAATATCTGAAAAATTATCAGATGTATTAATAAAGAATATTGAATTAAAGAAAAACAATCAGGAATTTACTGTATGGATATTCTTTACCGATAAAGGTTCTGATTTAAAATCAAAAATTAATACTGTTGAAGATAACTTGTCAAAAAGATCAATACAAAGAAGGCGAAAATTAATAAAAAAAGGACCTTTAACAGATTACTGCGACATCCCGGTTGAAGAAAACTATATTGAGCAAGTAATACCTTCTATTAATAAATTAAGACATCAATCAAGATGGTTAAATGCAATATCAGCAGAAGTTTCAAGTGAAAATTTGGAACAAATTGCAGAATTGAGTATTGTCAAAAAAATTGACATTGTCAGGAAAGGAAAATATGATAAAAAGGACATTACAAAAAACAGAGTCATATCCGAAGATTTTATAAAGTCCGCCATGTATGATTTTAATTACGGA
>JAUVIG010000618.1 GCA_030592825.1 Chlorobiota bacterium
CGGATCATCCCTCACACAACTGGAACAAATCAATGTTCCTCCGGTACATGACCTTGGGTACAGCGGTAACGGAGTGATTATTTGTGTATTAGATGCAGGTTTCAATAATTTGGAACATCAAGTATTCACAAGCACGGATATTGCCGATCAATGGGACTTTGTAAATAATGACGGAAATGTTGATGATGAAGGCGATATGGGAAGCGGAAGTCACGGCACCATGACATTAAGTACTATCGGCGGTTTTTATGAAGGACAATTAATCGGGCCTGCCTTTGGTGCAACATATTTATTGGCTAAAACTGAAAACACAGATTCAGAAACACAAGTTGAAGAAGATAACTGGGTAGCCGGAGCTGAATGGGCTGATGCACTTGGTGTTGACATAACTTCAACATCATTAGGCTATATAGATTTTGATGATGGTTCAGGATATTCTCCCGCCGAACTTGACGGAAATACTGCAATTATAACAATTGCAGCTGATATTGCAGCCGGCAAAGGTATTCTCGTTGTAAATTCTGCAGGTAACGGAGGCGGAGGAACAACAACAATTGGAGCTCCAGCTGACGGAGACAGCGTATTAGCGATAGGAGCAGTTTATTCTGACGGAAGCAGAACTTTTTTCAGCTCAGTAGGACCTACAGGCGACGGTCGAATCAAACCCGAAGTGATGGCTATGGGATCAGATGTTTATGTAGCAGATACCTACGGAAATTATTATACAACTGCAAGCGGTACTTCATTTTCATGTCCTTTAACAGCCGGAGCTGCTGCTTTGCTGTGGGAGATGGTTCCTAATGCAAGCAATATGGATATATTTGAAGCACTTAAAATGACAGCAAACAATGCAGATGCTCCTAATAATTATTATGGTTGGGGTATCATTGATATTTATGCAGCATATGAACATCTTGCTCAAATCTATTCTTATTCAGTTACCTTTAATGTAACAGACGGCACAAATCCAATTGAAAATGCCAATGTTAACTTTCTTTCACAAGACAAATTAACAAATACCTCCGGACAAGCAGTTTTTTCAAATCTTGCATCAGGAAATGATATTCAATATACAGTAACAAAAGCCGGATATTATGATTATCCCGGAATCTTATCCATTGTTGAACAGGATGTAACAGAAGATGTAATTTTATCATTTATTACAGATATTGATAATTTAATATCAGAAAATAACACTTTATTATCTCCAAATCCGGCAGATAATTTTATTAAAATACATTCAATTAATAAAAATGATAAAATTAATGAAGTCCTCATTTATAATATTTCCGGACAAGTTCAAAGATATATTACTGATATGACCAATTCTGAAATAAATATATCAAACCTTATACCCGGAATTTATATTTGTAAGATTATCAGCATGAAACAAACTATAATATTGAAGTTTATGATTTCAAGATAATTTTATTTTCAAACAGTAGCCAATAAAATAATTTACCTAACGTTTTTTGTGTTTTATTTTTTCTTTTTTTATACTATCTAATTCTCTCTGATTTGGACTGTTGTGTATTATTTCAATTTCATGAATATTATTTGAATCTGCTTTATTAGTATCGTAAACAGTATCATTAGCATTAACAATATTAGTTGTTTGTTTACTGTTATTATTTATATTTTTTTTAGCATTTGAACAACTGATCAATATTATTAATATTAATAATAAACTACTCTGTAATAATAATTTTTTCATTTTTAATTACTTTATTGTTCGCTTTAATATTTAAAAAATAAACTCCCGATGATAATTCATTTTTATTAAATAATAAAATATTTTTACCTGCCGCAAGATTATCTTTAAAAAGAAGTTTCATAATTTTACCGTTAATGTCAATAATTGTTATTTCAACATTGCTTCTGTTTTCAAGATAAAATTGTATTTGAAAAGTATTAACAACAGGGTTAGGATAAATTATTATATTGGATTCGTTCAAATTATTTTCGTTAATTTTTGTTGAGTAGTCTAAAACTTGTGCTATCCAAGTTTCAAAATAATTATCGAATGTTCCGTATTGCCCGGCTAACCATACTTCTTTATCAGAAGAATTATGCTTTCTGCTTATACCTGTATAATCACCCCATCTTGATGTACCGGCGGCATATACATATGAATCGCCATATCTGACACTAGTAGAAGGAGACCAGTCCCAACTGTTATCACAATTAACAACTCTAACTTCCGGATATGTAGTACTACTTGTTCGCAAAAAACAAATCATAACAGAATGGTCTGAAGAGGATGATGCAAAAGAAGC
>JAUVIG010000208.1 GCA_030592825.1 Chlorobiota bacterium
AGATGGTGAATTTGCCTTATAGGTTTATAAATTCATAGACACTTTTTATTTATCTGATATTATGATAAGTTTTGATGATTTCAACAAAATAAAATAAGAAATATAAGCCTATTCTTTAATTGCTCTTATTTCTCCTAAAAATACAGTCCACACATTTTTGGTTTTTTTTCCAAACTCTTTTGTTGTTTTTACAAGGATAATTTCTACTTCTTTTCGTTCTGTAGTTTTATCTGATATACTGCTGTTATTATAGAACTTATTTGTTTGGTTAAATTCAAGCTTTCCTTTGTATGAATCTGATTTGTCAGATTTTAAATTTTCTTTGAACTCACAATCAGTAATTTCAACTGTAATTTTAGTATATTTTGTATTCAAGAAAAAATCAATATAATCATTAAGACTGATAATCTTTAACTTACTTATGTTTACATCAGAATTTTCGATATTGACCCAATCACGGAAAAATAATTTTACAGCAGTGTTTATTGCATGTTTTCTCAATGTCATTTCATACTCTTTATTCGAAATTATTTCTAAATAGCCTGCAAACTCTTCTGTTTTTTGAATGGCTCTTCCTTCAAATCCAACTAAATTGTATGTTGTTTGCCGATCAACTGTCATTGTATTTTGAAGTTGAGAGTAATTATTTTCTTGTACATCTGCTTGTGAAAAAGCAGAAAAGAAAACAAGAATTAATATTGCTGTGAGATTAATGTTTTTTATTATTGTTTTCATAATCATAACTTTTAATTTTGCATAAACCGCATCATTGCAATTTTACCGTTTATGTATGTTACTTCAATAATTTCAATGTTTTTTAAACTGCTTAAAGGTATTGTCATTTTATCAATAAACTCATCTTTGTTATAAATCTCAATACCTCTTTCTTTTTTATCAATTTGGTAAATTTCTGCATCACCGGCAATCATTTTATTCAAACGGTCTCTTTGTTTTTGCCGGTCAGAGATTGTTGATGTAGAAATAACATGAATCATAAATGCATAGTCATCAAGTTTTAGTTTTATTACTTCTTTTTTGTTCTTTTTGTTTAAATATCTTGTTATAGTGTCTGTTTTATAGTATTGAGCTTTTACAGTAAAAGTAATTTTTTTATTTTTTGTTTCAATATTAAAACAAGCATTTTCATTACAATTAATTATTTCAGGAGATTGATTTTCATGCAATAACGAAATTTCAACACCTGAATTTTCAATTGGTTCTTTAGTATCGGCATCAACAAAACAAAATTCATAAGTTTCATTTTTACTGAAAATACCTGTTGAATATGCTATGCTGATTGCTGTCATTATTATTATAAGTAAAATAAGAGTTATTCTGTATTTATAAATAAATCCTGTCTTTTTTTTGTCTCCCGGTTTATATCTTTTGAAATGACCCTTTTGATTCTTAAAATTTACCCAATTCTCATATCCTAAAAATTCTGCCAACAAATTTAATGTATCAATTCTCGGCATTTTTGTATTTTGCTCCGGTTTTATATGCGTATAGAACCATTTCTCACTTATTCTTCCTTTAACAACATCTTGCATAAGCTTCTGAAACCTAATTATTTCCTGTTGTCTCCATTCAGTGATCTTTAAAGAACATTCAGGATAAGTTTCTTTATACTTCTTATCAAGTTCATCTTTTAATAAGGATAAATATTCTGTTTCTTTTGTAATCATATGACAAATTTACAAAAAATACAACAAAAGAGCTTGTAAATTAAAATACAATGCTTGTAAATATTATACAATTGTTTTACAAGCAATATTCTGTGAGAGTTGAAAATTATGACGTTAATTTGATGAAATAAGCGTGACACGGCTTACTACAGTAAGAATATATAATTTGAAACAACCTGTTGCTTATTAAGGATATCCGTGCCGTGCTTGCGGATTTATAACATTTATTAATTCAAATATTTTACAAATGAAAATTATTAATTTTGGAATGATTGCAATTGTGCTTTGTTTAAGTAATAGACATGCACAAAATGAGACCAAAACGAAAACAACCACAGATACAACAACTACTTTCACGACTACAATCAGTAATAGTGACAAACCCTGTGTTGAATTGGTTTTTTGCCTTGATGCTACAGGTAGCATGAGCGGATTGATTCATACGGCAAAGGAAAAAATTTGGGATATCGTTACAGTAATGACTCAGGCAGAACCGGCACCTGACATTAAGTTAGGGATGATATTTTATCGTGATTTGCAGGATGATTTTGTAACAAAAGTTTATCAGCAAACAGAGAATATTGATAGTATTTATTCAGAGCTGTTGTTAATTGAGGCTGCCGGTGGTGGAGACTCTCCGGAAAGCGTAAATCAGGCATTGAATGAGGCAGTAAGCAAAATGAGATGGACAAGCGGAAAAAATGTGTATCGTACTATATTTCTTGTAGGCGATTGTCCTCCACATATGGATTATAAGCAGGATATAAAGTATCCGGTAAGTTGCAAAACGGCAAATGAGAAAGGGGTTGTTATTAATACTATTAAGCTTGGTATTCAATGTCAGGAAGCTGTTGCCCATTTCAAAGCCATTGCCGATGCAACTAACGGAGAGTATCTGCAACTCGGACAAAATGCAGATGATGTGGTTATTGAATCGCCTTATGACGACAGTATCAGATATTATTCTTATAAAATTGATGCGTCAAAGATTTATTATGGTTCTGCTGAAATACAGGAATCTATGAATATCAAACAAAAATCAGCATTAGGCCTTTACAATAATTCATCTGATAATGCGATAGCTTCACGTGCTCAATATAATATAAGTAAATCAGGTGTAAATAATTTTTACGGCAAGAATGAACTTGTGCAAGAAATTATGGCAAATGAGGTGAGTTTAGAAGATATTAAAGAAGATGCATTGCCGGAGAATATGCAGAAAATGAATAATAAGGAGCGAAAAAAATATGTAGCAAACTTAAAAAAACAACGTAAAGAGAATTTAGCTAATCTTCATCGTTTGTCTAAGCTGCGTGAAGAGTTTATTATCATAAAAAAGAAAGAAAATCCTGAAAAAGATTCTTTTAGTGCAAAGATATTTGAAGTAATAAAAAAACAAGCAGCAACTAAAGGAGTCGAATTTGAGAAGTAACAAAGGGAATATTCGTAAAATATAAGATAATAACAGATATATAATTATTAACTCAAAATTTGATACCAATGAAAAAATTATTATTAATTACAGTTGTATTGTTTACAGCAAATTTTTCCTTTTCTCAATACAATATGGAAGAAGGTTATATTGAAACGATTTCAGACAATAATGCTAAAGCTTCTTTTACTTATAAACATTTAAGAATTTATCCGCTTACTGCAGGGAACAAGTTTAAAGAAGCTCATAAAGACCTTGGTAAATATACTTCTCTTAAAGAATCATTAGAGCAAAATAATATCAAAATTACAGAAACAGAATCTGTTAATGTTAATAATCAGCGGAATAATGCTCGAATTGACGATAATAATCAAGAACAACAAGTTAATGTTGAACAAAATAATATTCAGATTCAACAAAATGTCTCCGGAGGCGGAGGAGCACAAGTTAACACCTTATATATACAGAATATTTCAAAAGATACCATATATATTATGGCCGGAGAAGTTGTTAAAGGCGGTAAACAAGACAGAATTCTTGCCCAAGATATGATTCTTCCGCCAAACGGAAAAAAAGTTGATATTTCTGTATTCTGTGTTGAAAAAAACAGATGGTCTTACGGTGAATCCGGAAAATTTGATAAGTATTTCTCTGTAAGTTCAAACAGTATCAGGCAAAAAGTTATTCAAGATCAAGATCAATCTGCCGTTTGGGAAGAAGTCGGAAAAACCGTAAGAAAAAACAATACAGAAACAAATACCGGAACATATACAAGCCTCGTAAACTCTAAAGAGTATAATAAGGAATTAAGTGAATATATAAACTTCTTTATGAAATCTTTGAAAACAAAATCCAATTGTATCGGATTTGTTGGTGTTTCAGGAGACAAAATCATAGGTTGCGACATTTTTGCAACTCCCGATCTGTTTAATAAACAATCAGAAACAATATTAAACGGATACATTACAGAAGCAATTATTCATGGTAGTACAGTAAATATAAAATATGATGATGTAAAGAATTATCTTGAAGAAATACTGACTGTTCAACAAGACAAACAAGATAATGCAATTAATGAAAAAGGAGGACAATACGAATATAAAAACAGAAAGATTCATATTACCACTTTTTAAACTTATTTCAACAAAGCTTGAAAAAGGCTGAATTATTCAGCAAATATAAATAAAACACCTATTATGCTTAATAAAAAACAAAATTCGGATAATGAATGTAAGAATCTGAAAGTGACTGTATTGGCAAGACAATATTCAAGCTTTGTTTTTTTAATTTCAATGAAATACCTTAAAGATGAAGAAAAGAGTAAAGATGCTGTATTACAAATATTTAAAAGACTGAATAAACTGTTGAAACAGATTGATGCTTATAATGTTAAAGCTTGGTTGTATTACGAAACAAAAAATTATTGTTTAACATGTTTAAATTAAGAAAAAATTAATCCTTAAATACTTATTACAATGAAAAATTTAAAATTACAAATTTTATTAGCCGGCATAATTATGCTGAGCTACACAATGATCAATGCACAAGGTGCTGAAATTGCACGCGATCTCAAATCATATATTTTTGCGGATCATGAAGGTGAAGGCAGCGGAAGCACTTCAGGTAAGAAAACACATACGATTGGCGGACAGGAAGTTGATGAAGTAAATTCTGTTGTTTATAAAGCATTTAGAATGCATCCGGAATGGAAAAATATGACCGTTGTTGTTGATTGGACAGGGAGTATGTACACATATGTCGGTCAAATTATGAGATGGCATAAAGTAAATGTAGATAAAAATTTATTAAAAAATATGGTGCTTTTTAATGACGGAGACGATAATCTTCGCCGGAATAAAAAGAAAGAAATAGGAAAAACCGGCGGTATTTATTATGCAGACCCGAATGATTTAGACGATTTCCTCGGAAAAGTTGAAACAGCAGTTGATAACGGCGGAGGCGGAGATGCAGAAGAAAATGATGTGGAAGCAATTATTGCGGCTATTACTGAATATGACGATGCAAATGATATTGTTTTAATGGCTGATAATTCTGCAATAAGAGATATATCTTTACTAAACAAAATTGACAGACCTGTACATGTAATTTTATGTAACGGTGGTTATGTGTATGATTACGTAAAGTTAGCTTACGAAACAGGCGGGACTATTGTAACACCAAATGATGACTTAGACTTTGCAGATAAAAGCAAAATTGATTCGGACAATATTATTTTAAACGGTGTTAAATATACAATAAGATAACAATTCGTTTAATTTCCCCGATATTAAAAAGATCAGAAAAAATGATCTTAATAAAACTGAATGTCTCATTTTCCGAATAAAATACGGATAATTCCTTTCTAATTAATATCTTTGCTTCTTTATATGCTATAACCGTGTAAGTCGTCTTTTTAAGGCGACAAATATGTAAAATTATAAAAAACAAAATAAGATATGAAAACATACAAATCAATTTTTTTAATCGCAATTTTTGCTTTGTTAAATCCGATAAACATTAATGCACAAACAAATGTCAGTAAAAATGTTTATATTAAGGATGATTCGGTATTTATTGAAAGTCTGAACAGATACCGAAAGATAAGATTGTATTTACCTCCCGATTATCATAGTTCCGATAAACAATACCCTGTATTATATATGCACGACGGACAGAACTTATTTGATCCGGCAACGAGTTTTTTAGGAGAATGGGGAGTTGATGAAGTATTGGACAGCCTTTATGAATCAGAAGGATTTTCTGTTATTGTCATAGGAATTGATAACGGTGGAATGAAACGAATGAATGAATATAACCCATGGGAAAACAAAAGATTCGGTAAACCGGAGGGGATGGAATATACAAAGTTTATTGTAACTGATTTGAAACCGATGATTGATAAAGAATACCGAACACTTTCCGACAGCAAACATACAGGTATTGTCGGGAGTTCCATGGGAGGTTTAATATCTCATTACGCTCTTTTTAATTATCCTGATATATTTGGCAAGGCAGGTATATTGTCCCCGTCATATTGGTTATCAAAAGAGATATATAATTTTACAAAATCATCTGACTTTAATAAAGATCAAAAAATATACATGGCTGCAGGAGAAAAAGAAGGTATAGGTATTACCAAAGGGGTAAAAAAAATGGAAAAAATATTGAAAAATATTGGTTTTGATCAATATAATTTAGAAGTAAAAATTGTTCCTGAACAAAAGCATAATGAAGCATTTTGGCACACTGAACTTCCGGAATTATTATTATTTTTATTTAAATATTAAAGAATTATTTTGTATATTTTATCTTTCAATTCTTTAAAAAATATAAAACCATAAAAACAAAACTCACAATTCTCATTCTCTCTTCTTTCTTTAACTTATAAAGTAAACGCCCAATTCGAAAGAGGCTCCGAACCGGGCGAAATATATTTAAGAACAAATTGGTATTATGATATTGCAACCGATACAACTTACCTTATGTTGATTACATCTGAAGATTACGGTAAAACCTTTACAAAAATTATAGTTGAAGGATATTATCAATTTCCGGGTGAACCGCCATACACGAGATACTATCCCGATGCATCAAACGATACACTGTATCAGAAATACGGAGATACCCTTAAAATCTCTTATGACAACGGCTATACCTGGCAAAATCAAATTGATGATTTTGGTATAAG
>JAUVIG010000022.1 GCA_030592825.1 Chlorobiota bacterium
CAGCGATATTACCAGAACTTCACCTGTAGGCGGAAAATTTTCACCAATTCAAAAAGATATATACGAAGCTGTTTTAGATGCTAACAACGAGGTTATAAAAAACTGTAAACCGGGAGTAATGTATAAAGATATGCACCTCTTATCTGCAAAAATTATTACAGAGCGATTAAAATCTGTAGGATTAATGAAAGGAAATGTTGAAGATGCAGTTACACAAGGAGCACATGCTTTGTTTTATCCTCACGGTTTAGGGCATATGATGGGTTTGGATGTTCATGATATGGAAGGACTCGGCGAAGATTATGTCGGTTATGATGAAACAGTTTCCAGAAGCGAACAGTTTGGTTTAGCGTTTTTAAGAATGGCAAGAAAACTTGAGCCCGGATTTGTTATTACCGTTGAACCGGGTGTTTATTTTATACCTGCATTAATTGATATCTGGAAAAAAGAAAAGAAACATACTGATTTCATTAATTATGATAAAGTTGAAGAATACAGAGGCTTTGGCGGTATCAGAATTGAAGATGATATATTGATTACCGAAACCGGTTGCAGAGTTTTGGGCAAACCTATTCCAAAAACTGTCAAAGAGATTGAGGATTTGATGCGAGGATAAAGCTTATTAAATAATATAAATTAACAAAGGCTCCTTTTATATTCAGGAGCCTTATTTATTTGGTATATGAAAAAGAATAATAAAAATTTTATTTATTTTTTAATAATTCCTCTTGTTCCTTTATCAATTTTTCCTGTTCTTTCAATAATAACTCTTGTTCCTTCAACTTCATTTTTTGTTCTTTCAATAATTTTTCTTTTTCAATAATTTCGAGTTCTTTTTGTTCCAATTTTTTCTGTATTTCAAAGAGTTTTCTGTTTGTTTCAGCATATATCTCATTCAAGATTTTACGGTCTCCCCCTGATCTTAATAATTGAGTTGTAAACTTCAACTTTTGAGTATTATAAAGCTGTGAATTAATATCAAAAAATTGTTTTCCTTCACAGGGTTTTCTTAAATTTATTACACTATATTCAGGTTGTCTTGAACGATCAGATATAATTAAAACATTTTTTCCTTTCAACTTTTGATAAACAAAACCCAAATAAGCATTTTCATTTTTTGTAACATAAACAATATGGTTAGGCTTAATATCTTCATAATTTGTATATTTAATAACTTCAAACGGTTTATCTTTAATTGTTTTTGAAGCTGCCAATTTTTTAAGTGCTTTAAACTCATCATCAGAAGAAAAAACACCTATTGTATACTTGGAAATATTGCTTTCATCTTCCCAACTTACACCGTAAGCAATATTATATATCCATAAAGCTCTCATTTCTTCATAAGTTTGAGAATATATTCTCTCAGATGATAATACAACTAAAAGAAAAGAAATAAAAATGATAAAATATTTCTGAAAATTTTTCATTTTGCAAAAGTTTATAATATTAATAATTTATTGTAGTATCAACAGATAATTTGATTTAATTATTTCAACCGGTTTTATAATTATATTTATAAAAATTCCATTAAAATAATGGTAGTACTAATTATTTCCTTTACTGCAAACATACAATTTTTCTCAATCTTTTTCTTTAATTGTAACTTTTTTTTACATTTACGAAATTAAAAACATGTTTTAGTAATATTCAAACAATGAATAAAGAAATACAACAACAAATAATAAATTATTTACTCATTTATGACCCAAAAATGATAGGAATATTTGGTTCTTATGCACGAAACGAGCAAACTAAAAACAGTGATATTGATATTTTGGTTTCTTTTAATCAAAGATTAACTTTGATTGATTTGTCAAGAATAAAAAATGAACTTTCAGAAAGATTAAAAATAAACGTTGATTTAATAACACAAAAGGCATTACATCCAAAAATAAAAACTTATATTGAACAGGATTTGAAGATTATTTACGAATGAAAAAAGATAATTATATTTATATTGAACATATTCTGTCTTGCATTGACAAAATAATTTCATATACAGAAAATATTACGGAGCAGCAGTTTCTTGAAAATAATCTTATACAAGATGCCGTAATAAGGAATTTTGAAATTATTGGAGAGGCTACAAAACAGTTATCAAAAGAATTTCGTGAAGAATATCACAATATTTCGTGGAAAGATATTGCCGGAATGAGAGATATATTGATTCATGATTATATGGGTGTGGATATTTGGGCTGTATGGAATACAGTTCAAAATTATGTACCTGATTTTAAAATTTATCTTGAAGAAATATTAAAACAAAAATAAACACAAATTAAGTATTTACAACATGAGAAAATACATTTTTTTAAGCATAATAATATTTTTGTCAATTATTAGCTTTTCACAAACAGAAAATAAAGATTTCAGAAAGAATACAGATGTTATTCATTATTCAATAAATCTTAATATTACAGAATTTCGGAAAAAAGAAATATCCGGAAATACAATCGTTAAATTAAGTCCGCGAAGCAAAGATGTTGAAAACATTATCTTGGAATTATTGAGTATGAAGATTGATTCTGTTTTCTTGTTTGAAGAAAAGATAAATAATTATTCATATAACGGAAAATTATTGAAAATACCTTGTAAACACGATGTTCCGGATGATAAATGTTGTACAATGGCCAATGTGTATTATCACGGAAATCCGATTCAAGATGCTTCATGGGGAGGGTTTTTCTTTTCTGATTCTTCGGCTTATAACATGGGAGTGGGGATGGCAGCAAAGCCGAATTCATACGGCAGGGTATGGTTTCCTTGTATCGACAGCTTTGAGGAAAAAGCAACATTCGATTTTAATATTACCGTTCCGAGAGATTTTAAAGCTGTTTGTTCCGGTGTTTTGGATTCAGAAAAAAATAATTCTGACGGAACAATAACATATTTTTGGAAAATGAAACAAGAAATACCAACATATATTGCTTCGGTTGCTGTTGCAGAATATGATGTTATTGAGAGTATTTATAAAGGCATTAAAAGGGAAATTCCTGTTAGTTTATATATGTTTCCGGAAGATATTGCCGGTGCAAAAGTTTCGTTTCAAAATTTACCGGAAGCAATGAAAGTTTATGAAAACAGCTTTGGTGAATATGTTTGGGACAGAGTTGGTTATGTTGAAGTTCCGTTTATGTCAGGTGCAATGGAACATGTTTGTAATATTGCTTACCCGGAATATGCTGTTGACAGTACATTGGCACTAGAAACATTAATGGCTCATGAATTATCACATCATTGGTTTGGTAATCTTGTAACCTGTAAAACATCCGGAGATATGTGGCTCAACGAAGGATGGGCATGTTTCTCTGAAGCTTTATTTAAAGAGCAAGTTTACGGCAAGCAAGCCTATAAAAATTATGTAAGAGAGAATCATGTAAAAGTACTGACTACAGCTCATATTTATGATAACGGTTACAGAGCCTTATACGGCATTCCTCATGAATATACATACGGAACAACTGTATATGATAAGGGTGCTGATGTTGCACATACTTTAAGAGGATATATGCAAGACAGTATTTTTTTTGAATCAATAAGAGAATATATAAAGGCATTTTCATATAAAGCAGCTTCATCATATGATTTTCGTAATTTTTTGTCTGAATATTCAAATATTGATTTAACGGACTTTTTTGATACCTGGGTTTTTACAAAAGGATTTCCTCATTTTTCTGTTGATAAAGCATTTTTTACTGAGGGAAGTCCAGACTATAAAGCAGAAGTTACAATCAAGCAAAATTTATTGGCAAGAGATTTCTACGGTAATAATAATTTTATTGACTTGACATTTGTTGATGAGGATCTTAATTTTCACACACACAGAATTAATATGTCCGGACCTGATGAAACATTCGGTTTTACATTTCCGTTTAAAGTTCTTAATGTTTTTGTTGACCTTGATGAAAAGATATCGGATGCAACTGCTGATAATTATCAAATATTTGAAGATACAGCATCTTATGATTTTCCTTATACAGATTTTTCAATTTTGATAAATAAAATAAAGGGGAAAACTGTTGTGCAGAGCACAATGAACTATATAAAACCTGTTAATATTAAAGTTGAAGACTATATTTTGTCAGAAGAAAAATATTGGGAAATAAGAGGAGCAACAACAGGTAAAATGCAAGCTGAAGGAACTTTTTTTGTCAGTATGTCGGAAAATAATTTAGATGCTGATTTTGACAAACTCGTTTTACTATACAGACCCGATAACTATTCAGAGTTTAAATCTGTAAAATTTGAACTAATTCCGTATGGGAATGATGAAGGCTTGGTAATTGTTAGGAAGTTGCAATTTGGGCAGTATGTTGCGGGGGTTGAGAAGTAAAGTTTTTTTATAAAAGATAACGGCTGGCTTGGCAACGTGCGGATTATTTCTGACAACTTATCGGGTTGCTCACAGCACAAATTTCAGCCTTATTTTTTATTTTACAAATTTAAAATTTTTGCGACCTGGTAAATTTCCTTTGTTCTTGCGGATTTCTGCTGAACCGCATGTTGTTTAGCTGCTTGTGTGTGCACAGTTTTTATTTCATTTTTTATCCACAATGTTGTCAGGCTGTGGGATTAATATTGTTTGCGTGTTTCCTCCAATATAATGAGCGTTATAGTCACTCATAACAAATAATGCGTCAACGACTTTCATATAAATTTTAACCAGCAACTCTGTCTCCTCTAATGTCTGTGGAGCACGAAATTGCCAGTCCTTAACTTTCCAAATTCCAAGGAAGAACTTGTCCAGTTCTTTTGTTAGAACATTGAAGCCAATTCTGCCCGGGGTAAATCCATTGACATAAATATGTCTGGCGAAGTATTTAGGGTCTTGAAGCGTTTCTTTGAGATTTTGGTTTTGATAGTCTCTTGTCCAAAAGTCTTCTGTAATGGCAAAAGTGTCTCTAATGTCTTGATAATTACCTGATGCCGGGTTAATATTATGGACATTTCTAACGAACCAAAACTCAATGTGTGAAACACCATTATCCTCAACATAACCTGCAATATGGATAATACAACCCGATTCTTTCTCATCAACATTCATTGTGCTTTCTAATTTGTCTTTGAGATTATGGCTGAACTGTTCTAATTTCAAGTCAGGTATTTGTTCTTGCTGGTTTATGAAGTCCGGCATCCATTTGTCCATTGATGTGCCATTTACAGAGTACGAACCAGCAGTTGTCAGTCCGGCATTTAGGAATTTTATTTCAAATGCTTTTTGACCTTGTCCTGCATCTCGGTCATCTCCGCTAGTCAGGTTAGAGTCACTTACATGAATTATACCGTGTCGGTTTATATAGGTCATTATTAATGTCATAATCTGTCATCTTTAATTGTGCACAACCTTATGTAAAAACACAATCACGACTTCCTCAAAAACAAATAAACAAACAAACTCGTAAACATCAGACCTAATAAAGCATTAGATATAAACGGAGCAATATCGGTCAGCCAAATTAATGAAACTCCGAATGTTAATGCAATAAAAATTAGTACAGATGAAGCTAATTTAGCGGCAATTTTGTGGTCTTTAAGATACTTAACTGCAAGAAAACTGATGCTGCCTAAAATAACACCTCCCGCTATAAAAATCAGCCAATCAAAGTTGACTGTTTTTTGAATTATTTCTTTAATGGGTTTTGCAGCTTGCAGTTCCGGTTTCATTGCCAATAAAAAAAGTAAGAATACTAATACTCCGAATACAATACTTAAACCTTCATCTTTAGAAACATTAACAAAATGTATGCTTAATCCGATCAAAATAAAAAAGATGATCCAAAAAATGACATAAAAAATTCCTTCTATTACCATATTAAACCATTATTGAAAATTATAAACTATTTATTCCGCATTTGTTTCAGGATTGCCAATAATTTTTGTTTATCCTTAATTATTCCTGTTACATTGTTGCATTGTTAAATTGCTAAATAACAACCTACCTGCCGGCAGGCAGGCAATGTAGCAATGCAAATAAAATATAAAATTTCCGACAAAGTAAGCTGTTTTCGGAAACTTCATAAAGATATATTTTATTAATCTAATAAGAAACAAATATACAAAAGCTATTTTAATAAACTAATTGATTTTTTTTTAATAAAACTATTAAGGTGCAAACGTCTGTTTATCAGCCTGTAATAAAGAACAAGTGAATGGTTAATATTTTTTTTTAATTTTGAATGTAACAAATTTGATACTAATACGTCTTATGTTTGAACGCAAGAAATAATGACAGTAAACGAATACAACAAAGCTGTAAATAAGTTTTCAGATAATGTCTATCGTTTCATTTTAAAAAACATAAAAAATGAAATGCGAGCTCAAGATATTGTACAAGACAGTTTTGAAAAGCTGTGGATTAACAGAAAAGCAGTAATATTTGAAAAAACAAAGTCTTATTTATTTACAACAGCATACAGAACAATGATTGATTATATAAGGAAAGAAAAAAGAGTAAGTTTAACAGATAACAATGCAGTATTTGAATCAATACACGAAGATAATTACAGTGATATTCAAGAAGTTTTGCACAAAGCTGTTTCAAATTTATCCGAAATACAAAGGTCAGTCATATTATTAAGAGATTATGAAGGTTATTCATATAAAGACATTGCAGATATTACAAACCTAAATGAACCACAAGTAAAAGTATATATTTACAGAGCAAGAGTTTATTTAAAAAATTATATCGGAAAAATTGAAAATGTAGTATAATGCTGTTTCGGATTTCTAAATCCGAAACAAAACTGCAGCAAATTTGAAATTTGCATATTAATTTAATAAAAAAAGGAAACTTGAAAAAGATAAACACACATAATTACGAAGCATTTTTTTTAGATTACATTGAAGGTAACTTAAATGAATCACAAGTTCGTGAACTTAAAAAGTTTCTCAATGCAAATCCAAAATTACAAGAAGAATTGCATGATTTTGAAGAATTTACTTTGGAACCTGAAAACATCATTTACAAACATAAAGAAGAGTTAATACAAAATACTCAAGCAAAACATTTTGAGATTAATGATTTTGAATATTTATGTATTGCTGATATTGAAAACGATATAACAAAAGAAGATAAAAATCTTTTGAAAAATAAGCTTGATGAAAACACAAAACGCATTAAAGATTTAAATTTATATAAGAAAACTAAATTATCTCCGGATTTAAATATAAGTTTTCCGAGAAAGAAACAATTAACAAGAAGATATTTACCTGTAGGTTTTAAAGTTGTAACTTCAGTTGCAGCTGCAATAACAGCAACACTATTAGTATTGAACATGAGCGGATTATTTCATGAATCTGCAAATCAATCCGGAAAACAAATAATATCAAAAATTCGAAGCAAAGAATATAAAATTGTAAGTAAACAAGAAATATCGGAAAATACAAACATGCAAGAGACATTAATTTCTCATAATCAAACAATTAAACAAACAAGCAATAATGACAATAATGATCTTGCGTTCGTAGATAACGAGCCTCAAAACAAGGGAAATATGTACAAGGAATTAACTGTATCTATTCCTGTTATTAAAAATGAGGCTCTTATCTTTTCCGGTTATAAAGATAATATGGTAAACAGCAAAATGAGTTTAACACAATCGAATAACAAACAAAATTCTAAAGAATTGTTATGGCAGTATGCTGAAACCGGTGTAAATGTATGGAAATTAATATCTTCAAGTGATATGGAGATGAATAATGCTTATAATGAAGACGGAAAGATTGAAAAATTAAACTTAACGGCTTCAAATTTTAAAATAAGTCGAACATTTTATAAATAATTAAAAACAATCGTACAATGAAAAACATTAACATTAAATTTTTGTATACATTTTTAATCCTCATATTTGTCAGTGTACAGGTATTTGCACAAAAAGATACAACTGAATTTGAACTGGGAAAAAAGAAGTTGATTATTATTGATAAGAAAAATCAAAAAGAAAATGCAATCTATAATTTGGAAAAAGGTAAGGAAACTTTTGAAAAAGAAATTATACTTGCAGAAGAACTTATAAAGAAGCATGAAGAACTTGTAAAAAGGAATGAAGAATTGATAAAAGAGCAAGAGCTGCTAATCAAAAAAAAGGATAAACTCGAAGAATCAGAAGCTGAATTGGAGAAACAAAGAGCTGAGTTAGAAAAGCAAAAAGCTGAATTAGAAAAACACAGAGCTATAATTGAATTAAATAAAAAAAAGAAACTTGCATTTGAGAGCGGAGTAAGAGAAATTGATAAAGGAATTGAAGAAATTGAAAAAGGATTAGATGTTATTGATGAAGAACTTGAAGAAATGGATAATGGCTGTATTGATTTTAAACTAAAAAGGCACGCTCACAAAAAAAGATTCAATTCTCATTGGGCAGGATTTGAAGTCGGTTTATTTAATTTTGCTAATAGTTCACAAGCAATAGCAAGTGATGAAGAAGTTGATTTTATGAAACTCATTCCGGAAAAATCAATGGGTTACAAAATAAATATCTTTGAATTTAATGTTCCGATAAGCAAATATTTTTTTGGATTTGCAACAGGTGCAGGCATAGAATGGAACAGCATGGCTCTATCCGAAAATATTAATCTGTATGAAGATGCAAACGGTGTTATACAAGCTGAATATATTGATGTAAATGTAAAAAATTTCAAAAAGAATAAATTGAATGCTGCATACATTACTGTTCCGTTAATATTCGAAATACAGTTTCCTGTTGGACGCAAAAAGTTATATTTCGGAGCCGGACTGACAGGCAGTATGAGAGCATGGTCGAAGCAAAAACAAACATATACAATTGACGGAAGAAAATATAAAGACAAAAAACTTGATGATTTCCAACTTTCACCTTTCAGATACGGAATAACAGCAAGAGCCGGTTACGGCGGTATAGGTTTATTTGCAGAATATACACCGGTTCCGTTATTTAAAGAAGGAAGCGGCCCTGAAATATTTCCTGTAATGATAGGTTTACATATAATTGATTTCTAAAACAATATAAAATTAGATTTTTTGAATTAGAGCTTTGTATTCTGTATTGAATGCAAAGCTTTTATTTTGGGATACTTTTTGTAGTAACTATTATAAGAGAAACAGATATTTATTGTTTTTAATAAATTTAAAAAACTATATATGAAATCTTTAATATTAATTTTTGTATTATCAATAATTTTTGGAATAAATAATTCAATTGCTCAAAAAATTTATGTAACCGATACAGAAGCTTGGGCTGATATCAAAGTTTATGTAACCGATACGGAAGCCTGGGCGGATCTGGTTGTTTATGTAGAAGACACAGAAGCGTGGGCTTCAGGAAACAAAGGGCTGTGGTATTTTACCGATACAGAAGTTTGGGCAGATAAAACTGTTTATTTTACAGATACTGAAGCGTGGGCAGACCTTGTTATTTATTTTACCGATACAGAAGCATGGGCGGGTTGGAAAAAGAAATCAAAATTGCATCTTTTGGAGTAATTATTTATTTAAGGTAACCTTAATTATACCGTATTTTTTCATCAAAAATGAAGCATTCAAATTTTGACTGATGCCGTCTTTTAGCTTATAATCAAATACAAGTTCATTATTAAGAATTTCTACTTCAAAACGCTTGTTGGAAATGTTTATAGGATGTTCTTCAGATAATTTTCCTAATTGAATGTCGTGTGTAGCTGCTAATCCGCTCGCATTCAGCCTTATAAGCTGTTCAATCAATCCTTTTGAGCCGGTATGTTTATCTTTTGAATTTGTTCCTTTAAGCATTTCATCTAAAATAATAAACAGCTTTTTTCCGGTTTTTAAGTAATCTGTAATTTTTTTTAATCGCATTAATTCAGCATAAAAATAAGATTCATTCTTATGCAGAGAATCATTTGTTCTTACACTGGTATATACAGGAATAGGTGTAAATATCATTTTTTCGGCACAAACAGGAGCTCCGGCAGCGGCCAATACCATGTTAATTCCTGTCGTTCGCAAAAATGTACTTTTCCCGGCCATATTTGCACCTGTTACAATTGAAATCTTTTTCAGGCCGATTATTTCAAAATCATTAGTTACTCTATTTTCACGATAAATTAAAGGATGACCTCCGCTTTTTATCTTGAATATAAATTCCTCTTCTGAAATATTCGGAAAAGAGTAACCGGGATTATTGTAATGAAAATTTGCAAAGCTGACTAAAGCATCAAACTCGCCGATTATTATAAACCAATTTGATATATTTTGTTTCAGTATTTTTTTTTGTTTTTCTAATCTGTGGAGGATTTGCAAATCCCACAACAAAAATGCATTCAACAAAACACCAACCAACATATTTAATCGTATATCAAAAGCTTGCAGTATTTTATTAAGTTTCAGTAATTGATTATAAGATGAACCGGTTTCTGTAAGTTTACTTATTAGTTTTTGCAAATAATTTGAAGTAAAATCTGAAAATTCTGTAATACCAATCAGTTCTTTTATTTTCTTTAATGAGTTTGTTCTTTTTCCTAATTTAGTATGCTCTGAATTTATTTTTTTCAAATAAAAACCGATTATGCTTATATTAATTAAAGCAGATAAGGTCATAAATGCATAAGGGAGAATTTCAAAAATGCCTAATATCAACAAAATAAATGTAAAGCCGGGTAAAATATATAATAAATGCTTCCAAAATTTTTTATTTATAAATACTACAGATTCGTTAGCCCATTTCAATAAATTATTCAATATTTTATCTTCTTTTAAATTAATCTTTTCATTAAATTTATCATCACAAATTAAAGATGTTGCCGTGAAGTTTTGCCGCCAATCAATAAATTGTGAAAGTTCTTTTACAGCAAGTTGCCTTTCTTCAATTTTTTGTTTTTCAAGACATATTTCTGTCAAGTCTTCAGCTAATTGATTTTTACCTGCAATTGTAGAAGTTCTGTTTATATATTGGAATAATGAACCTTTGCCGAAGATATCAAGGTCATAAGAAAAAGGATGATCAAAGTCAATATATTCATTTCCTGAATGAAATTTATCATAAATCCCGTTTAATGCAATAAGTTCATTATCATTAATTGTAATAAGATTCATCGTTTTTTTTATTGTTTTTTTAAGATTAATATTTATTTTAATCAAGAAGAGAAACAACGAAAGAAAAATTATAAGAAATATAACAACGAGAATTATATTCATTGATCCCGAAAAATATAAAATAACACTGATTATTATGAATATTAAGGCTCTGAGATAAGATACTAAACGATTTTTATTTTTCAGTTTAAAAAGTTTAGACGAATAAGAATTCTTTCGAGTTTTATAACTTTCAATAATGTTTTTAAGAGACATTTTAATTATTTTGGAATATTTTATACAAATATAGATATTCTGAATTTGACTGAAAAGTTTTCTGCAACAGATAAGAGAAATGAATTAGATTTATTTTGTATATTTGTTAAATATTAACAGTTTATTAACCGGCTGATCTATGAAGTTTTATGTTTCCTTGTTTTTGATTTTTTTATCTTTTTTTGCTACAGCTCAAATCAAGAAAATTGACAGTTTAAATATTGAACTGGAAAAAACTACAGATCCGGCAAAGAAAATTGATATTCTTCTAAATATCAGCGATATATATGTGCGATTAAATCAAGACAGTTCTCTTAATTATTCTCAAAAAGCATTAACTTATTCCTTTGAATTAAAAGACACAGTACGTATAGCATTATCAAAGCAACGTATCGGAAAAATATATTGTTCGCAAGGGAAATATAAACCGGCACTTACATTATTTAATGAATCTGCTAAAATATTTAAAATAAAGAATGACAGTTTAAATTATGCCGGAGTTTTATCAGACATCAGTAATGTTCAGACAATTGAAGGCAATTATAAAAATGCCTTAAAAAACTTAATTAAGGCAAGACAAATTTTCCGGAAACTTAATGATAAATTTACCGAAGCAAGTGTTTTAAACAAAATCGGAAGCCTATATGTCTCAATAAATCAACATGATAAAGCAATTGGATACTATAATTACGCATTGGAAATAATGCTTGAAAAAGATTTTAAACCTGCAATATCAGCTTTGTATATAAATATTGGAAACGCTTATTCAAACATGAGTAAATCTGAAATTAATAAGACAAAAAAAGTAAGTTTCAGCAAACAAGCTGAAATATATTATCTGAATGCTTTACCCATAAAGAGAGAAATTAATGACTTAAAAGGAGAAGGTACTTGTTTATTAAATATCGGGCTTAACTACAGCAGAATGCAAAAATATAAACTTGCTGAAGAATATCTCCTGCAAGCAGTAGAAATTTGTAAAAAAACAAATAGTCTTACAGAACTATACAAATCATATCAAAATCTTGCAAATAATTATGTTTACAACAATGAGTTTTCAAAAGCTTTAAAATTTGCCAAAAAGGTTTTTCATGCATATGAGACAGATCAATTTGAGTTGGGTGTAAAATTAAAATCAGAAAATCATGAAACTCTTTTTCAAATTTATATGCAACAAAACAAAAATAAAAAAGCAATTTTTCATTATGAAGAGTACATTAAATTGAAAGACAGTATATATAATATTGATCTTGTTAAATCAGTAAATGAATTGGAAATAAAATTTCAAACTGAGTTAAAAGAACAGGAAAATAAATTATTACAAAAAGAGAATGATATTCAAAAATTACAAATACAAAAGAGTAACATACGTGTTTATGTTTTGTTTATATCATTTTTGTTGGCTTTTTTCAGTATAATAATAATTTTACTTTTCATTAGACAAAGACGTTTAAAAACAAGACAAAAAACTGTTTTGCTTGAGAAAAAATTATTGAGGTCTCAAATGAATCCGCATTTTATTTTTAATTCATTAACAGCAATTCAATCTTTTATTTTAAAAAGCAAACCGGACGAAGGTGCAAAATATTTATCAAAATTTGCCACACTGATACGAATTGTTTTGGAACATTCAAGAATTGAATATGTTCCTGTTGAGAAAGAAATTGAATCATTGAAGTATTATATGGATCTGCAAAAGTTAAGATACGAAAATCAATTTCAGTATGAAATAATTCAAGATGAAAGAATCCAATTTGATAATTGCCTCATCCCGCCAATGTTAGCTCAACCTTTTATTGAGAATGCTATTGAACACGGAATTGCTCCTTCAAAAAAGGATGGATTAATAAAAATATCATTCCTGAAAAAAGATGATAAAATGATTGAATTTAAGGTTGAAGATAACGGTGTGGGAATATCAAACACCTCAATTAACAGGAATAATGAATCACATCATTCACTCGCAACACAAATAACAAAAGAAAGATTGGAATTATTAAACAGAAATAAAAAAGATAAGATTTTTCTGGAAGTTAAGGAAAAATCTAACAAGAATAATGAAGTTGAAGGGGTTATAACTTTATTTTGTATTCCTTATATTACTCGGAATGAATGAAAGAATACCATTTAAGCATTAGTTATTATGTTAAGAACGGTTATTATTGATGATGAAAAAAAAGCAAGAGAAGCAATTAGGCTTGTATTAGATATCTATTGTGAAAAAGTTAAAATTATCGGAGAAGCTGACGGAGTGCAATCAGGTTTTGATTTGATAAACGGTACATTTCCTGATCTGGTATTATTGGATGTTAAAATGCAAGACGGTTCCGGCTTTGATCTTTTAAAGAAGTTTCCGGAACCTGAATTTATTCCGATATTTATTACAGCTTATAATCATTATGCCATAAAAGCTTTTAAATACAGTGCATTAGACTATCTCGTTAAACCTGTTGACCCCGATGAACTTGTTCAAGCAGTTAATAAAGCAGAAAAATATACTGAAAAGAAAGATATCTATACAAAAATAGAAGCCTTAAATGTAAATATTGCAGATAAGTTTTCTGAACCTAAAAAGATTGTTTTAAAAACAGAACAAAGTATCTTTCTAATTGATGTTTCTGATATAGTAAATTGTGAAAGTGACGGTAATTATACTACTTTTTATTTAAAAAAGGATAAAAAAATTGTTGTCTCAAAAATCATTAAATAATTTGAAGAATTATTAAAACATAATAATTTTTTCCGCATTCATCAATCTCATCTTATCAATCTTAACCATTTGTCATGTTATGATAAACAAACCGGTTATGTTATTATGGCAGATAATAAAATGTTGCCTGTTTCTTTAAGAAAGAAAAATTCATTGATAGACCTGCTCAATAAATTATAAACAAACATAATTTAAAAAAGTCAACTGAGAATTTGCAGATTTTTGGTTTTATTTCCTTCGAATTTTTATTCAGTATTTGCGAATATATATCCTTTCTCAGCAAATATACATCTGCTTATATTTAAATAATTATTTGTTGTATTTTTGGATAAAACACATTATACCATAATTCATATTAACCTTAAAAATTTAAAACTATATACAATGAAAAAATATACACTAAAATCCGTCTTTGCAATTATTTTAATAATTGTTGTTTTCTCAAGTTTTTCGCAAGGAGTAAAAATATCAACAAGCAACGGAAATCCTCATGAATCTGCTATATTGGAAATAGAATCAACTACCCAAGGTTTACTGATTCCCAGAATGACATCTGAACAAAGAAATACAATCTCTAACCCAACTGCAGGATTGCTTGTTTTTGATACAGAAGAAAACGCATTTTTTATATTCGGAAGCGGAAAATGGGTTGACCTTTCCATGTCATCTGAAATTTGGTCTCAATCATCTTCAAATGTTTATTTAACAAATACCACTTTCAATGTCGGAATAGGAACAACAACACCTTCCGGTAAATTTGTTGTAAAAGCAGATGCCTCAAAAGCAGATGATGATGCTCTTTTTGAGATTCAAGATAAATACGGTAAACCCATATTTGTAGTAACATCTGAAGGTGCAAGGTTATATGTAAAAGACTATACAACAACAAAGGGAAGATCAGGCGGATTTGCTGTAGGCAGATACGGAACAGCTAAAGGAGTACCCGGAGAAACTTATTTAATGGTAACCCCTGACAGTACCCGAGTATATTCAAGACAAACCGGACGTTCAGGCGGATTTGCCGTAGGCAGATACGGAACTGCAAAAGGAGAACCGGACAGCATATATTTTTATACTAATTTAGACGGTACAAAAGTTACTACATTCGATACTGACACTAAAGGAGCTTCCGGTGGTTTTGCCGTAGGCAGATATGGAACTGCAAAAGGAGAAGCAGACAGTCTGTTTTTTTTTACAAATGTTGACAGCACAAGAGTTTATACAGATGGCAGCCAATCAAAAGGAGCATCCGGCGGTTTTGCTGTAGGCAGATACGGAACAGCTAAAGGAGCAGGAGACAGATATATGCACATTACTTTAGATAACTGTTTTATTGGTATAGACGCCGGATTAAATACTGAACCAAATATTCCTACCGCCGGATGGGGAGCAAATAATGTTTTTATTGGGAATAAAAGTGGTGAAGAAAATATTTCCGGATTTAATAATACATTTGTCGGAAGAGGTGCCGGTAATAACAATCTAAGTGGGCAAGATAATGTATGTTTAGGTTTACACAGCGGATATAATCAAAACGGATACAGAAATACTTTTTTAGGAGCTATGTCAGGCTACAGTAATCAAGGTTCAAGAAATATTTTTATAGGATACAGAGCCGGACAAAGTGAATCAGGTTCAGACAGACTATATATTGAAAACACAAATAGCTCTACACCATTAATTTACGGTCAATTTGATAATGACAGAGTAGGTATAAATGATGCTGTTCCAACTGCAAATTTACATATAAAACAAGTAGGTACAAATGAAGAGGCTTTAGCAATTGAAAATGACGGTAATACAAACAGATGGTCTTGGGAAGTTGCATATACTTGGTTGGTTTTGTCATATAATGGTTCAAATGTAGGGTATTGGAATGATGCAACAGGAAATTATACTGCAACATCAGATAAAAGATTAAAGAAAGACATTAAATATATTGATAAGAATATTCTTGACAGAGTAATGAAATTAAAACCTGCAACATACAGACTTTTACATGCAGATAATTCAGGAAACAAAAATATTGGTTTTATTGCTCAAGAAGTTCAAGAATTATTTCCTGAACTTGTTTATCAGGAAACAGAAGATGGTTTTTTAAGTTTACATTATCCCGATTTCGGAATATTGGCTATAAAAGCCATACAAGAGCAACAATCAGAAATTGAAGAATTAAAAAAACAAATCCACGAATTAAAAGAATTAATTCAAAAATAAAAAATACGCAGAGACAGATCTGCGACTGTCTCACATGAAGCAGTCTCTATTTTAATATTTTCTCAATAATTTAGATCATTCCGTCAAAATTTTAATTACAAATAGATAATAATATTGTAACTTTAAGTTTTTAATCTGTAAATTCAGAATTATGAACTACACAAAAATATTATTAATCGGTCTTTTTTTATGGGCGGGAGTATATTATTCCCCGGCACAAAACAACATTACAATAACCGATGACGTATCCCATAATGCTGATGCATCGGCAATGCTTGATGTTTTTTCAATATCAAAAGGAATGTTAGTTCCCAGAATGACTACAACTCAGATGGTTACAATCTCAAATCCTGCAACCGGCTTACTTGTTTTTAATACAAGTATAAATTCATTCTGGTTTTTCAACGGTTTAATATGGGTAGATCTTTCGGGTGATACTGAAAGTTTATGGGGTGTTAATTCAACCACAGGAGATGTATATTTAACTGATTTGGAAACAAATATAGGAATAGGAACGGATACACCTTTAAGTAAACTTGCATTAGTTGCAAACACCGGTGCAGATCCGGATGAACCGCTCTTTGAAATCCTTGACGAATTCGGAAAACCAATATTTTCTGTTACATCGGAAGGTGTGAGGATTTATGTTAAAGATGTTGATTCCAAAGGAGCATCCGGTGGGTTTGCTGTAGGCAGATACGGAACAGCCAAAGGTGTTCCGGATACAACATTTTTTATGGTAACACCGGACAGTACAAGGGTTTATTTGAAAGAGCAAATCGGAAAAGGAGCTTCCGGAGGATTTGCTGTAGGAAGGTACGGAACTGCTAAAGGTGATGCAAATACAATTTTTTACACAGGTACAGACAGTACAAGAGTATATACAGGCTTATCGAGTAAAGATGCTTCCGGAGGTTTTGCCGTAGGCAGATACGGAACAGCAAAAGAAGCAGGAGACAGATATATGCATATTACAGAAGATAACTGCTTTATCGGAATAGATGCAGGACTAAATAATATTGCAAATTTTCCTCTGGAGGGAGTAAATAATGTTTTTATTGGAAATGAAGCAGGAATGGATAATATTGACGGTTCAGCTAATGTTTATCTTGGTAATTGGGCCGGACATTATAATGATGGTAATTTTAATGTTTTTCTCGGAAACGGAGCAGGAGCTAATTCTAATACAAAAAGTTCAGTTTTTATTGGCTACAATGCAGGATATGATGAAACCGGAGATTATAAATTATATATTGAAACATCAAATGCAGGGCAAGACGGAGCTTTAATTTATGGCGATTTTGTTTCTGACATCCTTCAACTTAATGCTGCAACAGGAATAGGAGGTCCGCCTGACCTTGAATATGCATTGACAGTTCATGGTAATGCAATTGCTTTCGGAATTTGGGATGTTTCTGATAAAAAATGGAAAAAAAATATTAACACACTAAACTACGGACTTGATATTGTTACCCAACTTCAACCTGTAACTTATAATTGGAGAACTGATGAATATCCGAAAATGAATTTTACTGAAGACAGACAAATAGGTTTTATTGCACAAGAACTTGAGCTTATAATACCTGAACTTGTAAAAACAGATACTAAAGGAAATAAAGCTGTTTCTTACAGTAAATTCACTCCAATTCTGGTAAAAGCTATACAAGAACAACAAAAACAAATTGAAGAACTAAATAAAAAAATTGATGAATTATTAAAATTAATTGAAGATAAGTAAAAATATATTAATCGTTTATTAAAATAAATCCGGAGATATTATGAAATCATTACATTCATTAAAAATAGAATTTATTACACTAATAATTCTGTTTTCTTTTGCAGGCTTTTCGCAAAACAACATTACAATAACTGATGAAGTTTCTCACAATGCAGATGCTTCTGCAATGCTTGATGTTTACTCAACATCAAAAGGAATGCTGGTACCGAGGATGACAACTACTCAAATAAATGCCGTTTCAAATCCGGCAACAGGATTATTAGTGTTTAACACTGACTTAAATTCATTTTACTTTTATAACGATACAAAAGGTTGGCAAAATTTATCAGATCCTACAGGAAGTATATGGGGAGTAAATCAATCTACAGGAGATGTGTATTTAACTGATTTACAAACGAATATAGGAATAGGTACTGACGAGCATTTTAGTAAACTTGCAGTAGTTGCAAACTCCGGAGCAAATCCCGATGAAGCTCTCTTTGAGATTCAAGA
>JAUVIG010000163.1 GCA_030592825.1 Chlorobiota bacterium
ATGCTAACGATTTATCATGGCTTAATAATACTTTTGTTTTTGATGGTGTAAGATTAGAATATGTTGCCGAATTTTTAGAAAATTATTATGATATTGATATTGAATTTGCCCAAGATGTTATTAAAGACCAAATGCTGACGGCAACTTTTAATAATGATGATATTGAAGAAATTATTAGTGTGGTTGCCAAATCATTTGGTCTGAAAATAAAGAAAGAGAATTATACCTATATTCTATATGAGCTTGAAAATTAAATGCTTCGTAACGTTTGTCCTTATCTTTGTTTTTACTCTCTCTAAGGCACAAGATGTCCTGTTATCTCGAAAAGTCAATATGTCGTCAGATAATAAAAGCATAAAAAATACTTTAAGAGACATAGGCAGTTCAACCGACATTAAATTTTCTTATAATACTGAAATCATCAAGGGCGACAGTTTAATATCTTACAACTTTAACAATATAAGTGTTGCAGATTGTTTAGATACCATATTTAATGATAATATAAGGTATAAAGTATCCGGAGATCATATCATTTTATTGAAAACAACTGAAAAGAAAGCCAAAAAACATATACATACCATAACAGGAACAATCACAGATTCTCAATCGAAACAAAAGATACAATATGTAAGCGTTTATGATGTTGATGAAAAATATTCCACTATCACTAATGCAAACGGTTTTTATATACTTAATATCCCTTCGGGTGAAAGATACAGAGGGCTCATTTATTGCAAAAAAGGCTATATTGATACTATAATAGTTATCAGGTCAACAGAAAAATCAAAAATTGATATTGAATTAGAACCGTCGATAACAATTAATCCTCCGAAATTTCAAAAAGTAGAACCAATTGTGGAAGAACGTCCTTTATCAAGTTTCTTTATTCCGCAAGAAGTCATCATTAATGCAGATAATTTGGAACATGTATCAGACACACGATTTGCTCAAGTATCTCTCCTACCCTCTATAGGAACAAACTTATCGTCTTATGGTGTGGTTGAAAATAATTTCTCCTTTAATATTTTAGCAGGCTATTCTAAAGGAGTGAAAGGAATTGAAATCGGTTCTTTATTAAATATCGTAAAAGAAAATGTATCAGGATTACAAATAGGCGGATTAGGAAATATGGTCGGCGGAAAGCTCACCGGCGTACAAACAGGCGGCTTATTTAATGTGAATACAAAAAGTGTAAACGGTGTTCAATTGTCCGGATTGATTAATACAGCTCTTGATACAGTTACGGGCGTACAACTGTCAGGTATTTCAAATATATTAAAAGGCAGAATGAACGGAGCACAAGTAACCGGCATTTATAATATGACCACCAAAAATGTTGACGGTACACAACTGTCAGGTTTTGCAAATATAGCTTTAGAAGATGTTAAACTAATGCAAATAAGCGGATTTACCAATATTGGAAATAACGTTGACGGGGTACAAATTGCAGGATTTGCAAATTTTTCTAAAGGAAAAGTAGGCGGGGCACAAATTGCAGGTTTTGCCAACTTTGCAAGAAGCGTTAATTTTGCTCAGATTTCCGGTTTCATGAATATCGCCTGTGAAGAAATCAAAGGAGCACAAATAAGTACTTTCTTAAATTTTGCAAACGAAGTTAAAGGTTTGCAATTGGCATTATTCAATGTCAGTGATACTGTAAGCGGATTAAGTTTAGGTCTTTTAAGTTATGTAAACAAAGGATTTCACAAATTTGAAATATCAGGGGATGAAACATTTTACGTCAATCTTGCATTTAAGACCGGAACCAAACGATTCTACAATATTCTTGCTTTTGGAATTGATCCTGTAATATTTGATTTTACACAATTAGATTCTGTTAAATTTAATTCTTTATACACGAATAACCGGTACGGAGGTTATGGATTCGGAACCGAAATTACGACCAAAACTCGCTTATATTTCGGACTTGATCTCACCGGTATTCAAATTTTAGAAGATAAAAGTTTTACAGAAAGTTTCACAACTTTGTTCAGATTAAACATTAGCGTCGGAATTCGAATATTTAAAAAGTCCGGTATCTCCATAGGCCCTACTTTAAATTACCTAATATCTAATCATAAAGACGAAGCAGGTAACTATTTTTCAACTGTTCCTCCGCCATACAGTAAAACTGAAATCCAAAGCACTTTCTTAACAAGTACATGGATTGGAGGCAGATTGGCCGTTAGGATTTAAACAGCTTATAAATTCATCTAATTCTTCCTAAAAGTTTTATTTTATAATCAGACACTTTGTGGATTTTGTGAGATTTAACTTTATAAACTCATAGAAACAAATCTGTTCTGAAAAAAAGCAAACAAATTCAAGATACTGCGTAGTGGATTTTTTTCAATTAGTTGTCATTTTAATGAAGACTAATAATAAAACATATAACAATGAAAACAATGAAATTTTTTACAGCAATATTACTTATGACGACAAGTTTCGGAACTTTTGCCCAAGACACAACACATATAGAATTAGATACAAATGATGATCTGAAAAAACGACACTTCCAAATAACTTTTATTACACCAATGGGAACAAACGGTTTAGAAGCCGGTCAATATATAAATAAGTTATCAGTAAATATGTTTGCAGGACATGCAGGTGGTTTGGAAGGTATTGAATTCGGCGGATTTTCAAATGTGATAAACGGCAAAGTTACCGGTGTCCAATTTGCCGGGTTTACAAATATAGTTAACGGAGGAACAAACGGTGCTCAATTTGCCGGGTTTTCAAATATTGTTCGAGATGACTTAACAGGAGGACAATTTACAGGCTTTACAAATATTGTTACCGGTGATGTTAAAGGAATTCAAGCATCAGGATTTACAAATCTTGCAAAAGGTAATTTAAATACTGCTCAAATTACAGGATTTGCCAATGTTGTTAACGGCAAAACTGACGGTATTCAAATAGCAGGATTCAGCAACATCACACGAAAAGAATTAAAGGGATTTCAACTTGCCGGATTTGCAAATGTTGCAGGGAATAACGCAGATGCAGTACAAATAGCCGGATTCAGCAATACTGCAAAAGACACCATAACAGGTTTACAATTAAGCAGTTTTATCAATACTGCAAAACATGTAAAAGGTTGCCAGATTGGTTTCATCAATATTTGTGATTCTGTTGAAAACGGAATTCCTATCGGATTTATCAGCATAGTCAAAAAAGGTTATCATAAATTTGAGATCGAAGCGGGCGAATCATTCTATGCCAACGCAAGCATTAAATTAGGAGTTTCTAAATTTTACAATATCTTCTCATTCGGAGTAAAACCTGTTTCGGGAAGAATACTGTGGGGACCGGGTTACGGTATCGGTACGGAATTTAAAGTGAACAATAAGTTCAATATGAATATCGATCTTATCTCCTACTCTATTTTTGATTCTGAACATGATTGGCAAAACGAACCATGGGAAACAGGCAATTGGGATTATGAATTCAGTTTTTTAAACAAAGTCAGTATCACACTTTCAAGACAATTCAGAAAACACTTTACCATATATGGCGGACCGTCTTTCAATGCAGCAATATCTAACGAAACTGATAATGAAGGTACATTAATCGGAACACAAATAGCACCATGGACAATTTATAAACAAACCTATAATGAAACAATAATAGAAATGTATCCCGGATTCAGAGCAGGGATTAGATTCTAATAAGAACTGAATCGTAATAACACCAATATTTTGTGCAAGGAAAAACACGCCGGGCGTAATTTAGATTACGCCCTTTGCTTTTTACTTACAGTTCTTTATGAAAAAAAGTTATTAAATGTAAAAAAAAAATCTCTTAACTGCTTAAGCACAACGTGTTTATTTAATATCGGCTATTCTAAAAACAATAAAAAACAGGAAATTGATATTATTTTTATTTCTTTGCAAGAAGAAAAAGATAAGTGTTTTTCAAAAATTACACAAAACTACAAACCCCTTATGAATAAAATTGTAGAAAAATATGCTGAATTGCCGAAACCGATAAGAAGACCTCTTTGGAGATTATGGCACAACATGATTACTTCGTTTGATAAACAAAAAGTAACTCTTTTTATGAATTACGGTTACGCAAGTAATAACGGTGAGTTTATGAATCTTAAATTAAAACCGGAAGACGAAGCTGACAGATACAGCATACAATTATATGACCATGTTGCCGGAAGTAATCATCTTAAAGATAAAGATATTCTTGAAGTCGGATGCGGACGAGGCGGAGGAGCTTCATTTTTGGCAAGATATTATAAGCCGAAATCATTTATAGGTCTTGATATTTCAAAGAAAACAACTGATTTTTGCAACAATCACCATCAAGCAGAAGGATTAAAGTTTATCAAAGGACATGCAGAGGAACTTCCTTTTGAAGACTCAAGTATAGATGCAGTTGTTAATGTAGAATCTGCAAGAGTTTACGGTAATATTCCTAAATTTTTTGAAGAAGTTTACAGAGTGCTTAAACCTGATGGCAAATTTCTTTTTGCCGATATGATTAAGCCTAAAGATATTGAATCCATAAATAAGCAATTAGAAGAAGCCGGATTTAAGTTTCTTAAAAAGGAAAATATCAGAGAAAATGTTGTAAAAGCCTTAAAATTAGATACAGAATACAGAAAAGAGCGTATTCATGAAGGAGCTCCAAAATTTTTACATAAATCATTTTATCAATTTGCAGGTGTTGAAGGTTCTGAAAGATTTGATGCCTTTGACAATAATCGTATTGATTATTGGAGTTACACTCTTATTAAATAAGGCAACATCTAAAAATAGCAAAGTTCAAGGCATAAAATCATCCGGCTTATTGCCTTATAATTATCTTTTCGTAATAAACAGCTCCTTCATTTTCTATCTTAATGAGATAAATTCCTGATGCAAAATCTGAAATATCAATTATATTTAATGAAGAAGAGAATTCTGTTGAGTAAACTTCTTGTCCGTTAATATTAATAATCTGAAAAGAACCTGAAACAAACATTGTTTGTAAAGTAAACCTTCCGTTATTAGGGTTAGGGAAAATATTAATTTCTTTATTTTGTTTAATATTATTAACAGCTACACTTCCTCCTGAATAAGAAAAAACATGCGGATCGGCAGAACCTATGCAAGGATGTGATTCTGATTTGTTATTTTCATTCTCGGCATAAATATAATATTCAACTTCATTGTTTCCGCCTAATCCGGGAATTGTTGCCGAATAAGTATTTCCGCCGGTATTAGTCATTATTGTTTCTTCCCAAACCTCGCTGTTTTGTTTGCAAAACAGCTTCGGAAAATCTGTTGTAACAGGGCTTCCACCGTATGAAACAACTTCGGCTTCTATTGTGAAATTTTCTTGATAAGACAACTCACCGTAAAGAGGAAAATGCTTAATATATAACATTTCTCTGTCTGCTATACCGTGTGTTCTGCAATGCAAAGCATCGCTGTTAATCCAACTGCCTGAATACACCCCAATAATTTCATAACCCGGCATTGCTTCTTCATAAGTTGAAATTGCATCATCATCAAGAGAAGAACCGGTTTGAGGTACAAATACTTTGTTATTTAAAATTAATGAATTGGTATAAGGATTTACATCGTAATCATAATATGTTGCTGCTTGAACTCTTATTACTTCATAAGGATAACCCCAAGAGCAATTTTGTTCGGAAAAATATGTTGCTACAGCCTCATAATCAGCATACCTGTAATCAGTTGCAGGAACTTGAGTAATCATTATTTTATCTACATCTAAAAATTTTCCCCAGCAATCAATATGTTCAATATAATCATCCATCGGATCATCAGTAACATGATATGTCTCTATGCCGAGATAACTTAACATTTTCGTATTAATTTGTTCCGGAGTTTGAGATTCCTCACTCCAAACAAGATCAGTAGATGCAGCTATACCATATCCGTCACACATATAATTACCGCCGGTATGAGTAACATCCATTCCGTAAAGGTCAATATTTAATTCGTCAGCCATTAATATAGGTACATCATTATCATTAGGTCGCGGACGGTTATAAGGAAAATTAATAATTGCGACTTCACTGTCATCTACAGCTATATACCAAGGACTGTAGTCTCTTGTCCACCATGAATCCGGGTCTTGGTAAACAAACGTGCAATGACTTATATTAACACCGTTTGACGAATATATATTCCGAACTGTTGTTTCTTCGGAAGAACCGGAAACAATAGTAGTAATATTACAATCTTCCGACATTTCTGCAATTAAACTGTATGGAATACCGAAACCACCGTCATAAGCAATCAGAACACTTTCCATAGGTTCCCATTCTGCAATATTGCGAACTTCACCCGTTGGCGGATCTGTCTCTGTGAAACTTTTGGAATAATTTTTCATTAATTCCTTTTCCGCAGGGCTCATCTTATGTGTAAGCCGATAATTTTTTATTACCCCGTCTTGAGAAAAAGAAATTGGAGAATTTAGGATTGTTATAATAATAATTAAGAAAATAATTTTTTTATATTGCATAACAAGCAGTTTTTTGAAAATACAGATATTAGATAATTTCAGCCCAAAAAAGTTGCACAAATCTATTATTAATTATGGTTTTCTTTATTGTTGAATTGCTGAAAATTTGTACTTCTGTTTTATTACATAAATGTTTTTATTTTATTAATAAAATTTTGTGTGTAGGTATTTACCATAATATGTTTTTGTATTCCGTACCTGACGGCACGGATTGTAATTGAATATTTTTTTCTACCGATATTAAGTCCCTATGGGACAAATTACCAATATCAATTTATTATTTTGTGTATATGTTATCCTTTTAAGTAAATTTAAATTAGAATAACATAATCAAAAATTGAGCATTTATTGAAGAATATATTTATGTTTTGGAAGTTAGTTGCTTTTATCAGTCCCGTTAGATTAATTGCACCGGCAATTACCATATGGGTAAAAACAATCAAAACCTGACAACATCGTGCCTTTAGATACGAAATATGTGTAACTTCGATTTTCCTGTATGTCAAAAAACCCTACATCGGATCAACATCCGCAATAAACTGAACATATTTAAACTTATCATTGCTTTTTACTTTATTAATGGCTATATTGATAAGTTCTTTTGCTTTTTTATGAGAAACTTTTTTTTCTAATTTTATCAGAATTACTTTAATATACCATGTCTTAATCCAAGAAATAACAGGGAATTCAGGTCCGAGAATTCTTTTGCCGAATATTGCTCTCAATTCACGGGCAAGTTGTTCTGATGCTTCATTAACTGTGTGTTTTTTCTTATGCTTTATATTTAATTGAATCAATCTGTAAAAAGGCGGATATTTATATTGTTTTCGTATTTCTGATTGACTCATAAACATTGCCGAGTAGTCATTGTTAATAACATTTTTAATAATCGGATGTGTTTTGTCGGATGTTTGGATAATTACTTTCCCTTGTTTGTTCTTCCTCCCTGCCCTTCCGCTTACTTGTGCCATTAATTGATAGCTTCTTTCAAAAGCTCTGAAATCGGGAAAATTTAACATATTATCTGCATTCATTATTCCCACCAAACCGACATTATCAAAATCCAATCCTTTGGATACCATTTGTGTACCAATTAACACATTAGTTTTGCCGGTTTCAAATTCATAAATAATTTTTTGATACGCTTTTTTACTTCCGGTGCTGTCGGTATCCATTCGAGCAACTTTAACTTCCGGAAAGAATTCTTTTATTTCATCTTCAATTTTTTGTGTGCCGAAACCTCTCGTTGCCATTGCAGGGCTTTCGCATGCTTTGCAAATTTTACTTGCTCTTTCTGAATAACCGCAATAATGACACACCAATTGATTTGTATATTTATGATAAGTTAAACTTACGTCGCAATTTTCGCATCTTGGGATATATCCGCATGTTTCACATTCCGTAAAGGGCGAA
>JAUVIG010000086.1 GCA_030592825.1 Chlorobiota bacterium
AATGAAATACAAATTTAATCAATATTTTTAATATTGATAACTTCTCCGTTTTGATATTTTAAAATTTTTTCTTTCTTACCTGTTTTATCAAAAATCTCCCAATCACCGGTTTTTTTATCATTTAAATAAACTCCTTCCTGTCGAATTTGTCCGTTATCATGATAAAACTTCCAAGCTCCGGTTGATTTTCCGTTTTTAAATAATCCTTCTTGCTTAATTTTACCGTTAGGATGATAAACTTTCCACAACCCGCCGAACTCACCGCCGGAATAATTACCTTCAGAAAAAATACTGCCGTCAGGATAAAAAGATTTCCAATACCCTACTCTAATATCTTGCGAATATCCTCCGGATTCAGCAAGTGCACCGTTTTTATGAAACGCTTTATACAATCCGTTCAAAATTCCGTCTGTATATTTATAATATGCCGACATTACTCCGGATTCATAATAAGCATAAAAGTCCCCGTTTAGTTCGGCATTTTTATAAAAACATTTTCTCTGTAAATTTCCTGATTTATAATATACATATAAAGTGTCAAAAAAAACATCGCCTTCTTTCTTCCCGCTGTAGTTTAATTCACCGGTTTCATAAAACGACTCCCAAAGCCCTGTTAATCTGTTATTTGAATATGTGTTAGTTTGTTCCCTTGTTCCGTTTTCTCTAAATTTTTCAACTTTCCCGTTTAAAACACCGAGATAATACTCTCCTTTTACTTCAATATTTCCGTTCTCATAAAATGTTGTAACAATACCGTGAGGCCGTCCGATCTTATATTCTCCGGATTGTTTTATATCGCCGCTTTCAAAAAAATGCTTAAACGGGCCGCTACGCTTGTTGTTAACAAAAAATATTTCAGATTTTATTGATCCGGTTTCGTAATATATTTTCCAAATACCTTGCAATAAATTATTTATATATTCTCCTTCTTGAATTATTGTTCCCGTTTTTGAAAAATATGAATATTTACCGTTTTTGAATGTATCAGTTTCAGTAATAAATGCATAATATTCCTCTTTAATGCAATTTACTGTATCAATATAATATGTTTTAATGACCTCTTGACCGAAAACATGTACAGAGAAGCAAAATAAAAAAATAAATATTGCGATTTTTCTTATCACTCTTTTTCTTCTTCTTTATCAAGTATTACTAATATTTCTTTTAATCTTGTACCTTTTATCGTAGTTTTTATTCCGTAATCTAATAAAGCTACTAAAGAATATTTACCCGAAGGTAATGATTCGGGCAATGTAAATCTCACTTCTCTCGGATATCCGGGAAATGATTCAATTAAAATCGGATCAAATTCAAATTCTTCTCCGGAATTTAAATCTGAAGCGATAAATATTACTTTACATTTTGTAATTGCAGCACCGGTATTTTCAACAAATGCAGTAAATATTCGATCTTTACTTTCAGAATCATCTACCTCTTGAAGATGTTTAATATTCATTTTGATCTCATAATTAGTAACAGGCAGTCTGTAAATTTGTACAGCAATTCTTCCGGTCAAGTTAACAGCTGCACTTAACTCTTTGTCAGCATCAAATCCTGTTTGGACACGTGCAGTTTGAATATACATAACTGCCCAACGTGCCGTGTAATCATCTTCAGGTGCCTGCATCGTAATCTTTATTGGAATCTGTTCATTCGGATTAATATCAAAAAACGTTTTTTCAGGAGTTATCCATTCTGTACATGAACTTTTAGAAGAGTTTCGTTTCATTGATTGTTTATTTCCGTTTATATCAACTACAAAATCCTCAAAAGTAATTGTAAAAGGTGTTTTAAAATTGGAATGATTTGTAATAGAAAGTACTTCTGACTGAGATTCACCCGGATCAACTGTAAAATACATTTTTACCGGTGACACTTCAAAATCTTGTGCAAATAAAATTGCCGGAAAATAAATTATTAGAAAAGTTAAAAATAAATTAATATTTCGCATATTTTTACAGTTAATAAAAAAAAATTGATTTTAATTTTCAAATTTAAAAAATATTTCTTAATTTACATAATTAATTAAAAAACTATATATTATAAAAACACTGAAATAAAATTTCTTATTGGTAAAATTCTCATTAATCTGCATAATTTTTGCAGTTTATTTCACGTGTTTAGTTTAACACACAAAAATTATGACTAATTATAAATTTTATATTGTTCCAAAATTACTGTTAATAATAACGCTGATTTTTTTCAGTTCTTATTCTTTTTCTCAATTATCTGAAAAAGATCAAAAAAAATTAGACGAATTTCTTGAATCTGCTGCTGATTATACAAAAAATGAAGAAATTGAAAAAGCTGCTGTATCTTATTATAAAGCAGGTATTTTTTGTATTGAAAAAAATAAAAATAAAGAAGCGATACCTTATATGAAAGAATCTGCTAAACTTTATGCTCAAATTAAGAATTATGAAAAAGTTATGAAGATATACAGTAATATCGGATTGCTGTTTGCAAACACTGATGATTATGATAAATCGCTTTTATATTTCCAAAGCAGTTTAAAAATAAGAAAAAATCTCGGTGACGAAGCTCAAATTGCATCCGGATTATTAGACTTGGCTTATGTTTTATCCGTACAAAAAAAATATAAAGACGCAATATTAAATGTAATTAAAGCACTTGATATATCGTCTGAAATACAAAATTCTAAATTAATGTTGATCAGTTACAGAATGCTTGCCGAAAACTATCAAAAAATTGGAAATGAACAAAAAGCCGGTGAATATCTTAACAAATTTGTTTCATACAGACAATATTATAAAAAAAATGTTTCGGAAGAAATGGTAAGCGATGAGCGTGTAAAAACTATTGCCGAATTAAGTATTAAAGATGCAGAAGCAAGAGCAAAGCAATTGGAACTTGAATTAATGAGAAAAAACAAAGAATTAGCAGAAGATACCTTAAAAAGTAAAATAAAAGCAAGAGAAGATTCTTTAACAATAATAGAAGCAAGATTTTTAATGGCAAAAAGTGAAAAAGACCGCCTTGAGACAGAAAAAAAATTGGCAAAAATTCAACAAGAACAAGACCAAGCACAAGACCGAGCACAACGAAGGCTGACATTTACTGTTTTTGCCGGTATAATTACAGTTATTGCATTAATTTCGGTAGGATTATTACTTAATATAAGAAGAAGTAAGAAACATAATAAAATGCTTACTGCTACAAATAAAAAAATTGCAGAACAAAATAAAAATATTGAATTGAAAAATGAAGAGCTTACTGATGCTTTTCAAAAAATTGATGAACAAAATAAGGACATTAACTCCAGTATTGATTATGCCGTAAATATTCAAAATTCATTGTTACCGGCACAAGATAATCTAAAACAATTAATTAAAGATTCATTTATATTATTCAAACCAAGAGATAAAGTTAGTGGTGACTTCTATTGGTTTAAAGATGCAAATATTTCTAACGGAACAGGAGGTACTCACAGAAAAGTATTTTTATCGGCAATTGATTGTACCGGACACGGTGTTCCCGGTGCTTTTCTCTCAATGATGAGTTATAACTTGTTGGACAATATAATTGACGAGAAACATGTTTATAAACCCGGAGAAATTTTAGACGAATTGCATAAAGGAGTAAGAAAAACTTTAAGACAAGAAGAAACTGCTAATCGAGACGGTATGGATATGGCATTATGCAGTTATGATCCCGATAATAATATCTTGGAATTTGCCGGAGCAAAAAACCCTTTAATCTATATGAAAGACGGCAAAATATATCGTTTAAAAGGAAATATTAAACCCATAGGAGGTATCATTCATCAAAAAAGTGAAGAAAAAAAGTTTAACAATAATATAATTGAAATTGACAGCCCTACTACAGCTTATATGTTTTCTGACGGGTTTGCAGATCAAGTAGGAGAAGAAACCGGACGTAAGCTAATGACCAAGTTTTTCAGGAACTTACTGGCAGAAATTCATGAAAAACCTATGGATGAACAACGAGAAATATTAGATTTATTTTTAAAAAAATGGCAAGGAAATACAGAACAAATTGATGATATTATTGTTATAGGGTTCAAACTTTACCCAAATAAAATTTGATAATCAAATATTTATATATACTTTTACTTATTAATTCAGATTTTTTAACTATTTAAAACTAAAGTATCATGAAAAAACTAACTATTACTTTATTAGCAGTTATCTTTTCTATAGGAGCTGCAATTTCTCAACCTATATCCGATATGGGTATTATACCTGTAGGTGTAACTTTGAACTCAATCTTAAGATTGAATATTACAAACGGAGGTAGTATTGAATATGTCGTTAATACAATGGACCATTATACCAACGGAGTACCAAACGGACCTGAATATACTACCAGTTTTACAGTAGCTTCTTCAGTTGATTTTGATATTGATTTATCTACTGATGCTGCAGCATTTACCGGAGTAGATGATGCCGCAGTTCCAAATACTATGGCTTTGGGTTATTTAGGTTATCAATTAACTTATGACGGTACAGGTGCCGCAGTTGATTATACTTTTGTTCCTGCTATAGGTGCAGTAGCTCCTTTAGCAGCCGGTCCTATTTCAATTATTACAGGTGGCGCCGGTGTTTCTGCAGGAGACATAAATAAAAATGCATTTTCAATTTTATGGGAATTAGGTACTGCCAACACAACGAATCCGCTTCTCGGAATTACGTCTGACAGATATGTAGTTAACATATTTCTTGAATTACAAGGTAAATAATATATAAGTCAAGTATCCCGATTATTCAAATCAAGATTAATTGGGATATAACTATTTTTGAATATATATTCTTTATATAGTTATATTACAGCTATGACAAAATACTTGATTAGGATATTTATTGTTGTTACTCTTTTAATTTTAAAATTGAGTATCCAAGCTCAACAAACTACTGCAAGATTAACGATTAATTCCGGAGGCTCTGTTAATTTTTATGTTAATACATTTGATAAATATCAAAACGGTATTACTTATAATAATTGGACAACTGTTACAGTATATTTTATTGATACTTTAGTCGGTGCCATACCAACCGGAATGCTTTGGAAATTAGATGTAAAAGCAATGGCCGGTAACATTAGCGGTACTCTCGGAAATTTGAACTTGAATACGATTGAGCTCGTTGCTACACACGGAGGGGGGCCGGCTGCTACTTTCTCTCCTGTATTTGCATTAAGTGCAATAGATCAAAGTCTTGTAACTGCCGGAGCACAAACAAATGTTGCTGTTCCGGTTTTAACTACAGTAAATATTACATATCATTGCGGAAAAAGTATAACAGTTGCGGATAACTCCTTACTTGGGAAAACACCTGATTATTATGCTGTTGATATACAATTAACACTTCGTGAAGATTAACTTATTCCTAATCAGTTATTATATTATTGCTTAATCAATAATTATTGCAAATTATTAGGATTTTAAATGGTAGTTTTGTTAAGATATTTGTTAATTTCTATTATCTTCATTATAATTAATACTGAAATTAAAGGTCAAGCTGATTTCAGTAAGAATGATATGGAAATTAGATTTTTTAAGGATAATGTGGAAATTAAACCGGGCAAATCCTTTTTCAATATACTTTCGATAAAAAACAAATCCGACAGAAATATTGAATTTAATGTTCAATTTAATACGCCAAAGGGTTGGGAAATAATCGGAAATGCCTTTGAAAAATACTCCCTCTCGGCTCATGAAAGCATCAATCTTCCTGTAAGAGCAGCTGTTTCCAAGGATGCAAAAGGCGGAGTCGGATATGTGATAGTTGCAACTGTTACCGATAAAAAAGGGGCAACTGTTGCAACTGAATATAGTTTCTCAAATTTACCTGTTGAATCTGACGTTAAAGTAAAAACTTCCAAAAGTTCTTTATATTTCGATCATAAAGATTTGAGTTCTTCATTTACTGTTAAGTTTAATAATACCGGAAATATTGACGAAATTGTTAATGTTAAACTTGTTCCCGAGAATTCAATATCCATTGAAGGTTCTCAAGATAATATACTTATTGAAGATGTTACAGTTCCGGTTAGTGAGTCTAAAGAAGTTTCTTATAATATTAATCTTAAAGAAGATATTGATTTTCAGAAATTTCAATTCCATAGAGTTAATCTTTTTTTCAATTTAACTGATACTGTGATTAATCGTACAGTTTGGTTCAAGTATTTAGATTGGAAATTTGAAAATGTTTTTTCTAACAATGAAAAGCCTTTAAATCTTGAAGCTACTGCTTATAACCTTTTCAATAAAGGCAAAACTTTATACAGATTCAGAGCTTACGGGAAAATTCTTTTAAAGAATAAAAGAGACATCAGATATTCTTTTGAAAATATAAACAGAGACAGTTATAGTAATAATTTATGGGTCAACAGTAGATTTCTTGTGCAATTTAATACACCCAAAACAATGATATATATTGGTGATAATACAAGAAACTATGAACAAAATATGACCGGCAGAGGAATATCAATAGCGCAAAAGATCAAAAACAGAAGTGAGATTTCCGGCACAGTTACAAGAAGACTAACCCGAGATGTCAATAAGTTCGGAACTTCATTCAGTCATCGTTTTAAAATTCCCCTTTCTTTTGAATTGGGCGGAGCTTATGTAGATGAACTTGATCAAAATATTAAATCCTATTTGGGCTATGGTGAAATCTCCGGAAAAGTTGCCAAAAATTATGTATTTTCTATGTTATATGCAAACAGCCAAACAAATGATCAATCAAATAATTTGAATGCAATATACAACGGTTGGGGCTATCGTGCTAATTTTAGGAGTACTGTAAAAAAATTAAAATTGGGAATATCAAGTGAATATGGTTCTCCGAATTATACAGGATACACAAAAGGCAGGTTTTTGTTAAACGGAACAGCTTCTATGCATGTTTTTGAGAAAAGTAACATACAAGCGACATATTACAATCAAGCATACAGGCCGTCATATAGGATTAATGATATATATGTATCAGACAGATCAACAAAAAGTCAATTCCTGAATATTAAGTATTTAACTAATATTATAAGTAATATATTCTTATTTGCCGGTCCGGAAATTGAACAAAAAAGTACTAACAGTTATTTTTCCATGACTCCGGAGAACCCTTTTTCTACATATTCCGCTAAGGGAGAAGTTGGTTTAATGGTTTTTCAGAAATATTCAGGCAATTCTGTTTCATTTTCCGGCAAATACGGATTCACTAATGTTTATCAATATCCGACTGAATTAAATGAAACACCTGCTACACTATTAGGAAATGATGTGTTCAATATTGCTGAATTAACTTTCAACATTAAACGTAAATACTTTAATGTTAACCTTATTTACTATCACGGGCCATATAGTATTTCTCAGGAATTTGTATATTTTTATACAAATTTCTTTTCAAGATCTCTTAATATTATGCCGACTTATGAAAGATTTTTATATAAAAAAGCTCTAAAAATGACATTAAGAGGGTCATATATTTACAATATCGCAACAAAAAATAACAGGATATATTTAAATTCCAGTTTGGATTGGTACGCCAATAAAGGTTGGACTTTCAGATTTTTAAATACAACTTCTTATCAAAAAACAAACAGTTCTTCAGATATTTCCTCTTATGCTACTACATATTTTGAATTTGCAATCAGAAAATCCTTTAACATCAATCAACCAAGATTAAAATACTTTAATTATAAAGCTGTATTTTACAAAGACCTCAACGGTAATCGAAAACATGATGTAAATGAACCGGGTGTATCTCGAGTTTTATCTGATATTAAAAGAAATGATCCCTTAAAGGATATCCAAGACCCAAACTATAACGGAGAATTTATTAATAATGATCTTCTTTCAAATCAAGAAGGAAACATTGAATATATGAATATGCCTGAAGGCGAATATAAAATCAAATACACTCCTCAAAATATTAATCTGGGTACTTTTGAAACCGAAACCGTTGAGAAAGTTTTTCAAATCCACAGTGATACGGTAATGCATATCCCATTCCTTGAAAGAAACAAACTTTTCGGAAAAGTAAACTTGAACAGAACAAAACATACTGCTCTCGGTGAAATTCCTATTGATAATATCAAAATAACCGTAGAAGGAAATGATAAAACATACTCAAGTTTAACAGATAAAGACGGTAATTTTGAGTTATATATCCCTGTTGCAGATTATTATAAAGTTAAAATTACAAATATTTTCAGAGAACATTTTACATTAAGAAATGAATATTATATAGTAAAATTCAATGGTTATAAACGGTTTGAATTAAGTTTTGACTTTGATGAAAAAGAAAGAACTATAGCTTTTGATGAAAGTGACTTCCTTATTGATGATGATGATGTTATTGATGGTGATTTCACATTTGATGATATTAAAGTGATAAAGCAAACAAACTTAAAAGGAATAATAAAAGATGCTAACTCATTGATACCGATACATTCAACAATATCAGTATTTAACGGTTCAGGAGAATTGATATCAGAAACAGCATCAAGTAACAGAACAGGGGTTTATTTTACATCTTTCTTTGCAGGAGATAATTACTACTTAAAAGCTTATTCAAAAGGTTATTGGGTTTATACAGAAAATTTAAATATTCAGCAAGTTACAACATTTGAAAACATCAATCTTGATGTAATGTTAAAAAAGATCATTATAGATGAAGAAATAAAAGAGGATAAATTTAGATTTAAATCTGAAAGTGCTGAATTAACACCTCTCGCAAAAGCCGAACTTGATAACATTTTGGCATTATTATCCTTAAATCCGAGTATTCATATAGAAATTTCAGGACATACTGATAATATTGAAACATTACTTGTAAATGCTAAACAACTATCAGTAGCCAGAGCCTCAGCTGTTGCTGCTTATTTGGTAAAAAACGGCATGAAAGAAAATCAAATAAAAATTATAGCAAGGGGTAATTCTGACCCTAAAAGTAAAGAAGATTCTGAAGACGGTCGAACACGTAACAGAAGAGTTGATATAAAAGTCGCAGGATTTTAATTATTTCAATTTTTCCTTATAAACAGCATAATTTTCTTCATCAAATACAGTAAAAATCACTTTTCCTATTGAAGGATGTACTTTTAAAAATTCTTTTACAGTATTTATTGCTGTTTCGGCGGCTTTATCTTTAGGAAAACGATAAACTCCCGTACTTATATTAGGAAATGCAATTGACTTCAAATTATTTTCCACAGCAATTTCAAGACTTCTTCTGTAACAACTTTCCAGTAATTCTGAATCGTTTCTTTTACCTCCGGACCAAACAGGACCAACTGTATGGATAACATATTTTGCCGGTAAATTATAGCCTTTTGTAATTTTTGCATCACCGGTTTCACATCCGTTTAATGTCTTACATTCATTCAATAATTCAATTCCTGCTGCTCTGTGAACAGCACCATCAACCCCTCCGCCGCCAAGCAAAGAATTATTTGCGGCATTAACTATGGCATCAACTTCTAATCTCGTTATATCACCTTTGTAAAGTTGAATTTTATTCATAATAAGAGTTATTTATACTTGACATTGTAACGATTTCCTTTATGAATTCTCTGCAACCTGTATAACTTGTAACACGAATCCCGTAACTCGCACCCCTCACTTCTTTACCAATTCAACTTTAACAGGAATAACACCGTCTTTAATCATATCTATTGCTAAAGCTGCTTTCTTGGAAAGATCAATAACTCTGCCTTTTTTAAACGGACCCCTGTCATTAATTCTTACAATTACACTTTTTTTATTATTTAAGTTTGTAACTCTAACCAATGTGCCGAAGTCTAAAGTTCTGTGTGCTGCCGTAAGTTTATTCATATTAAATATCTCCCCGCTTGCTGTTTTCTTTCCGTTAAAACCGGGGCCGTACCAACTTGCTTTTCCTTTCTGATAAAAGACATAATTAGGGGATGCTTTTTTTTCTTTAGCTACAGAACAAGACATAAAATAAAGCAAAGTAAAAATTAAGGATAATTTCAATAGTTTTTTCATTAAAATTTTATTTAAAATAATAAGTATATCTACAAAATTATTAAAAATATTCATTAACCGAATTTCTTTGCTTATTTTTGACAAAAAAATGATTTTGAGAAAAAGAATAAATGAAACAAATTTTTAAAACACGTAATAACGGAGAATTAATTATAATAGCAGGACCTTGCAGTGCAGAATCTGAAGATCAGGTTATTGATACTGCAAAGGAAATTGCTCGCAGTGATAAAGTAAATATCTTCAGAGCCGGAATATGGAAACCGCGAACAAAACCGGGAAATTTTGAAGGTATAGGTGAAATAGGATTAGATTGGCTGAAAAAAGTTAAACAAATAACAGGACTCTTAACAACAACCGAAGCAGCAACACCCGAACATATTGAAACAATTTTAAAATACAGAGATGCTGTCGATATTATTTGGATAGGAGCTCGAACTACAGCGAATCCCTTTTCTGTACAAGCATTAGCCGATGTTTTAACAGGTGTTGATATACCTGTTATGGTAAAAAATCCGTTAAATCCGGATATTAAATTATGGGCAGGAGCAATTGAACGTTTTGCAAAAGCAGGTATAAAAGATATTGCTGCTGTTCACAGAGGTTTTTATCCGTTCCAAGATACTAATTTGAGAAATCTTCCGAAATGGGAACTTGCAATTGAAATTAAAAGTATTTTTCCGAAAATTCCAATTATAAATGATCCCAGTCATATATCCGGTAACAGAAAATATATTGCAGAAATTGCACAAAAAGCTTTGGATTTAAATTTTGACGGATTAATGATAGAAACTCATATAAATCCGTCGGCAGCATTAAGTGATTCAAATCAACAAATAACACCCAAAACTTTAATAAAACTTTTAGATAATTTACAGATCAGAAAAGCATCTTCAAATAATTCAGAGTTTTCTGAACTTTTGGAGCGATACAGAGAACAAATAGACTCTATTGATTATCAACTTCTTGAACTCATCAGTAAACGAATGAAAATAGTTAAAAACATTGGTGAATATAAATTAAAAAATAATGTAACTATTTTTCAATTAAAACGTTGGTTAGATATTACATTGACAAGAAAAGAATTCGGCCGATCAATAGGTTTAGATGAACAATTTGTTAAAAAATTGCTCTCATTGGTACACAGAGAATCAATCAGAAAACAATCCGAAATAATGAATAAAAACAAATTAACTTAAGGGCACTCCTAAAGTTTGTAATTTTTCAGTTAATATTATGCACAACTTGCTTTTTGTTGTTATGGTAACCTCTATTAATTAATTTCTTTCAAGAAACAAATATAATGAATAAGATGCGAGGCACAAATTTTATGTAATAGCCGTAGCTGT
>JAUVIG010000113.1 GCA_030592825.1 Chlorobiota bacterium
TACCGGGTTCATCAAGATCAGATAAGGAAAAAACAGGCCAAAGACCACAATAAAATCCCGCTTCCTCAAAAGTATCCTCCCATAAAGGAATAGTATAACCTGTATAATCAGCCCAATAAATAGAGTCGGTATATTCATTCCAACCGGTAATCAATACAGAACGGTCAATAACCGGTATTTCTTCCGGATATGCCATATATGTAATGTAATTCCCCGGAGTTCCGGAGTTTATCGGTTCAATCCTGTCATTATATGTTCCTTCCCGTATAATAACAGTATCACCGGCTTGCAGTACGGTATTTGCTTTAGCGATAGTTTCCCATGGTTCAACCAATGTTCCGGGATTGTTATCATCACCCCATGTAGCAACATAATATGTATCTGCATAAATTGGATTAAAACTGATAAATAATCCCATAACAGAAAATACTACGGTAAAAATATAATTGAATATTTTCTTCTTTATTTCCATAGTTTTATTCTTTTTATTTTAAAAGCCAAATTGAAAATTTGGCGGTCTCTATTCAATTCTGTATTCTTTCTAATTTTCTTATCATTTCAACAGTTAATCTTTTCTTTCTGCTCAATATTTCTGATACTCTGCTTTTGCCCCCAATTATGCCAACTAAATCTTTTTGCTTTATTATGTGTCAGCTTCATCGCTTTCATTTATGTCAAGTAATGCATCAAAGATTATTTCAAGTCTTTTTAGGGCTTTTCTGTATTCTGTTTCTGTTTTGAATTTTTATAACTAAAACCAAATAATCCGAGTAGAACAAGCTGAAGTATCCACGTTGGTATCATTTTGTTTATACTAATACTTCCGTTTACAATTGCAAAGATTTCTACAACAATAAACCCTATTATAACTAAAGTAGTAAGAAAGGCAATAAATCTTCTTTCCAATGGTTTTTTGTAAGCCCATATTAGAAGTAATGTCCATCCGAACATTAATGAAGCACCATACCCTATTGCAAAGAAATAATTATCGTTGAACTGATCGAACCCCCACATAAATTTAGCCATAGGCCGATAAAGCATTGGAACTAAGGCTAATGCATCAGTTATTATCCCCGCAAGAAATGTAATTTTTAACCATCTTATTTGATTGTTCATAATTTGATTGTTTATAATTTAATCCTTCCTAAATATATAATTTCTGACACTGCAATTTCACAGTATAGTAGAGCCTGATAGTCTAATCTAATAATTCACAAATATTCGAAATTAGTTAAGACTATCAGTACCCCCTTCATCAAACCGTACATGAAGTTTTCTCCGTCAGCCTGACGGATTTGAAGCCATCGCCTGTACAACGACTTCGGTGGTCATTCCGAAGAATTTCGGAACTCCACCATCTTGATTACAGCATGCAGTAATTTAGTATTGCCAATTACTGCTTCTCGGCACACAAAAAAGGGTAAGGGCTAAATCCGCAAATACTTTAAGTTATAAAAGTAGCAAAATTTTTGGGTTTTTAACCTCTTAAATTATTTGTAAAAGCAAAATCGCAAAGATTTTGCGGTGTTTATTACTTGTTGCTACTTATCAGATTTGTAATTTGCCCTTGTTTTTTATATATATTTGTTAGGTTTAGTTATCAATCTCTTGTCATTACTTCCAAATCTTTAACTTTAATCCATTTACCATTTACTTCTTTTATCAAAGTCTTATATATTTCATTCCTATCTTCATATTTTATACAGGCTTCATTTGTTTTCTTTTTGTTATATATTATTTCTCTAATTAGTGGAGAAGTTTCAAGAAAAGCAGGATGACCTGACCTTAAAAATCCACTTAAATGAATAAAGCTTCCAACTCCCAATTTGTCAGCTATAATTGGTAATTGTTTTTTGTAATCTCCTGTATAATATAACGGTTGAGTATTTTCAAGTGAAATACGTGGTCTAAAATTATTTATTCTCTTTTTTTTAAGATTGTGGTAAAATGCTTCATAATATTTTCCGTAAATACTATCAGCAGTACCAACAATTATAGAGTTTGGAACTATTATATACTTTGCAGAAACTTTGTTAATATTAAACCCAATGTATGTAGTATCAAGAAATAAACTTTCATAAGTGTGATAAGCCATTTTTTCAAGACTGTCAAGTTGTGAGAATTCATCTTCTAAAATTTGGTTTGAACTTTCAGCCCATTTGGAAAAAAAGAAGTCCACAATTTTATATTCATCATTTTTTGGTATTTTCTGATAGTTTGGTCTGTATATCGGAATAATTTCTGCATATTCATATACAGGTTGATTTGTTTTACAACTAAATAGCAGAATGACTATAAATATTATATATGCTTTTTTCATTTCTTGTTAAACCGTAGAGTAGAGCCTGATAGCCTATTCAATTAATACACAAATATACTAAATTATATAGACTATCAGTACCCCCTTCATCAAACCGTACATGAACTTTTCTCCGTCAGGCGGACTACTATGGGTTCACGCTTTCGCATTACGGCTTGATTATTTGAAAGAACGAAGCTTCAGCATCTTCCTCACGGAGTTATCTGTTCGTTTTTCTTCAGGGTGAACAGTCAATTGCCCTGACAGGATTTTCACCTGCCGGATTTCCACAGCATCGTGGCACACTAACGGCTGAATAAGCCACGTTTTAATGTGGTTTATTTATATATTAACTGCTGGCTTTTATTCTTAATTTTATAAAAAACACTAATCCAAGTGAATATGAAATAACAAATACCAATTGTAATAAATTTCTTAAATTATCATCAGATAAACCACCAACATTTATAACACTTATAGCTATCAAAAATACTGACAAGAAAAAAAAAGTTATAAACATAGATATAACAAAACCTTTTAGTGGTCTTATAAAATCAACTTCTTCTTTCTTTAATTTCAAAACTTTAACACCAAAAACCAAAAAAACTATCAATTCTGTAATGTCAATAATTGTATCAATGATAGGCGGAATAATAATACCAATAATTGTAAATACTTTTAAAAAGTAAATTATTATTCCAATTCCAATTAGTATAAATATAATTTCATTAATATTTGAGATTAGATGAAACTTAAAAAAATTTGTTATCGAATAATAAAAAAATATAGCTGATAAAGTGACTAATAAAGTTAAAAATGATTCATTTAATTCATTAAACCAATTTATATCTTTTAATAATATGACTCCAAAACCAACTTCTAAAAAATAGAACAGGATGAAAGATGAAGTCAAGATACCTACTGATGTTATTCTATTCATTTGCAATAAAGTAAGTTTTTGTTGCAGTTTACATCTGTGTTAACGTAACTCAAAAATTTTATTACTGATATATCTGCATTGTGCGAACTGTAATTTATTTTTTTATAAGTTGCTGTTATTAATTTGCTTTGCAAATTTCGGAGGTTTATTTTCAGGCAACTTTCAGCTTCTGAATATCAGCTTTTTCAAGTTTTGATTTTGCGTATTTTAAAGAAACAGTAAACTCTTTTATTTCTTTTGAAGGAAGTTCAAACATAGCATCGGTCATAACGGTTTCGCATATTGATCTTAAACCTCTTGCACCAATTTTATATTCAATTGCTTTGTCAACTATATATTCAAAAACATCCTCCTCAATTTCTAATTTAATATCATCTATTTCAAATAATTTGATGTATTGTTTAACAATTGAGTTTTTGGGTTCTGTTAAAATTAGTCTTAACACTTTTCTGTCAAGCGGATTAAGATGGGTTAATACAGGTAAACGACCGATGATTTCAGGTATTAGTCCGAAAGCTTTCATATCCTGTGGTGCAACATATTGCAAGAAGTTTTCTTTATCAAACTTTTCTCTTTCGGTTTTATCAAATCCTACAACTTGTGTATTTAATCGTCGGGCAATTTTCTTTTCTATTCCGTCGAATGCGCCTCCGGCAATAAATAATATGTTTTTTGTATTAACAGGAATAAGATTTTGTTCAGGATGCTTTCTTCCTCCTTTTGGCGGTACACTTACAATGGAGCCTTCCAGAAGTTTCAGTAAACCTTGTTGTACACCTTCACCGGAAACATCTCTGGTTATTGAAGGGTTATCGCTTTTTCTTGCGATCTTATCTATCTCATCAATAAATACGATTCCTTGTTCTGCCAATTCTACATTAAAATCGGCAACTTGCAGTAATCTTGTCAAAAGACTTTCAATATCTTCACCAACATAACCGGCTTCCGTTAAAACTGTTGCATCAACAATGGTAAAAGGTACTTGCAACATCTTTGCTATAGTTTTGGCAAGAAGGGTTTTTCCTGTTCCGGTCTCTCCCACCATCACAATATTTGACTTATCTATCTCAACTTCATCTTGACCTGCTTCCGGAACCGATAATCTTTTATAATGATTGTAAACAGCAACAGACAGAACCTTTTTAGCTTCTTCCTGACCAATGACATATTGATCCAGAAATTTTTTAATTTCAACAGGTTTTTTAAGTTGAACACTATTAATATCAAACTTGTTATTCTTTTTTTTGTCCTTATTCTCTTCCTCTACAATCTCATAAGCTCTGCTTGTACATTCGTCACAAATGAATCCCGTAGCTCCTGAAATTAAGAAATCAACTTCACTTCTTTTCCTTTCACAAAATGAACATTTATCCATTTTTTTAAGTTTTTATTCTTCAATAACAGCAAATAAAATTACTTTTTCTCATTAGTTAAAACTTTGTCAATCATACCGTATTTCTTTGCTTCTTCAGATCTCATCCAATAATCTCTGTCAGAATCTTTTTCAATTTGCTTGAAAGTTTTACCGGTATGGCTTGCAATAACTTTATATAATTCGTCTTTCAATTTTTTTATCTCATTAAAAGTAATTTCAATATCAGACACTTGTCCTTGTACGCCACCCATTGGTTGATGAATCATAATACGAGAATGTTTTAATGCTGAACGTTTTCCTTTTTCACCGGCAGCAAGTAAAACCGCAGCCATTGATGCTGCAATCCCTGTACAAGTTGTAGAAACATCCGAACTGATGTATTGCATAGTGTCATAAATCCCCAGTCCGGCATAAACACCGCCACCCGGTGAATTTATATATATTTGCACATCTTTTGAAGGATCAGAAGATTCCAAGAATAATAATTGTGCTTGAATGATATTTGCAACATAATCATCAATTGGTAATCCGAGAAAAATTATTCTGTCCATCATCAATCTTGAGAAAACATCCATTTGAGCAACATTCAATTGACGCTCTTCAATAATTGTAGGAGAAATATAACTGCTTTGTACCGCTTGATAATATTTGTGAAGGTTTAAACTGCTTATCCCTTTATGCTTTGTTGCATATTTATTAAATTCAGTATTCATAGGTATTTATTTTTTGTTTGTTATGCAATTTTTTAAAAAAACTTGTTTAATTAAACTATTTACAATTGTTCCTTAATGCATTGTTCAATCAATAATTATTAATACTATTTTGATTCGCTTTGTTCATATAACTTTTTAAAATCATCTAAAGATATTGTTTTTTTCTTTAATTTAACTTGATCTTTAACAAAATATATCACCTTATTTTCTATTGCTCTTTCAGCAAATCTGCTTCTGTCTTCTTCTTTTTCAAGATTTTTATCAATGAATGATGCCATTTGTTCTTCAGGAAGTGAATATAAAGGTAAACCATATTGCATAAATTGAGCTTCAGTAAATTTTCTTGATTCAGTTCTTAATTCTTCATCCGTAACTTTAAAATCTTGCTCTTTTGCAATATGCCCTTTAATCAACTGCCATTGAGTATCTTTTTCAAATATCGGATATTCTTTTTCAAGTATTTCGTCGTTTATTTTTTCTTCTCTGTCTGTTGCTTTTAACCATCTTTTCAGGAATTCGCCGGGAAGTTCAAGATTTGCTTTTTCAAGAAGAATATCTTTAGCATCTATTCCGAATCTGTAATCTGATTCATCTTTATAAACTTTTTCAAAATTAGATTTGATTTTTTCTCTATATCCTTCTTCAGATTTCACTGAATCTTTACCATACACTTTATCAAACAGTTCTTGATTGATTTCAGCAGGTATATAATTGGTTATCTCTGAAATTACAAACTGAAAATTCGGTTCAATTTCATCAACTTTTTCTTTATCAATTTTTAAGATTCCTGCAATTTCTGTATTATTAGGAAATGCTTTTTTAATATCAAAATTAACTGCATCTTTAATTCCGGCACCTGTAAATTTAGCCTTTTCTTTTTCATCTTTAATCACTTCAGTTGAAATCATTGTATCTTCAGAGAAAATACCTTCTTCAATCTTATTTCCTTGAGTATCAGTTTGAACTACATTACCTTTTACATAAGAATTATCTCCTACAGTATCACTTTGTTCAGCTTTAGCAAACTGCTTTTTATGTTTTTCAATTTCTTCTTCCGTAAGTTTATCATCTATTTTAATTCTGTAATAAGGTACAGAAATTTTCTCATCAATTGTTAAAGATATATCAGGTGCGAGAGCAATATCAAAAAGAAACTCATGTTCTTTTTCATTTTCAAGGTCAATTTGTTGTTGTTCTTCCGACGGAAGAGGTTGCCCCATAATATTCAGTTTCTCATCAATTAAAAAATTTGTCAAACTTTCTGAAACCAATTTATCAATCTCTTGTACAACAATTTGATTTCCGACCATTTTTTTTATTAATCCCATAGGAGCTTTTCCGGAGCGAAAACCTTTAATTTGGGCATTTTTTCTGTATTCCTTAAGTTCTTTGTCAACTTTAGGTTCATAATCTTCAGCAGTTATTTTTAGAGATATTACTGCATTTAAATCGTCCTTTTCTGTTTTGTTGATATTCATAAAAATATTTTATAATGTTTGTAAGTAATTATTTGGTTCTTTTATAATCTAAACAGATGTAATTGTTACATGTTGCGGGTTACAGGTTGCATGATGTGAACCTGTAACTTGAAGCATGTAACAACAAACAAACTAAATTTTCAAATTAAAAGAACTGTTCTTTGTTTCATAAATAAAAAACCGCCTGCAAAATACAGGCGGAATGTGCGGATGAAGGGACTCGAACCCCCACACCTTGCGGCACAAGATCCTAAGTCTAGCGTGTCTACCAATTTCACCACATCCGCATTTTGCGACTGCAAAAGTAAATTATTTTTTTATTACAAAAAAATAATTTTAAGCTTTTGCATTTTTAATAAAATATGGACAGATTAGAGCCGTATCATAAACATAAGTTGTTACACCTTCGGCACCTGATTTTTTCTGTTATTCTGCCGGCTGTGTCGTATTGCATTTCGCGGATGTTGTTATTTGCATCGGTTTGTTTTGGATCAAGCAATAAATCTGGGGGGATAATAAAATATTCTCCTGCATATTAATTGAATATCTATTATTATTTTAATACTTACTTTTGTTCCCGAAGCAAGTTCGGGATAACAAAAAATCAAGACTTCAAACAAATTTCTTGTTTTCTACACTTCACTTCACTAAAATAAAAGAACTCTCTCCCTCTGTGCCTCCGGTCGTTCAAACAGCTTTTATTTCTTGACGTTTCGTTTCGTTTGAAAACTACGAAATTTCTTCAAGGTCGGGTTCAGCAACTTGCAAAGATTTTTAAATAATTATTAGTTTCTTTGATTAAAAAGGTAAAATAATATCCTCCCCCCCAGATATTTTGCTTGACCCGTTTTTCTTATTTAGATTGGCTAATATTTATGCTTAATTTTTATACTCCCCAGATTTATTGCTTGATCCTTTGTTTTGTTTATGCAATTATAGTTAATTTATTCTGAAATGAAAATGTTGTTTTCATTATTACTTGTTGTACATGTAAAAGTTAATGCTTTGCATTAAAGTAGTTTGGAAACTACTGATATAGAACGACGAAGACAGAGTCTTCGCCGAGCGAGGGGGAACTGAGTTGACCAAAAATTGTTACCACCTACTACATTGTTTATTATTGCTAACTTGCATACTGATTAGTTACCGACTACTAATCTTTTCTTAATTTCACAAATACATTTTCAATTTTTTCTGATTTTCCACATTCTTTATATCTATAACCAAATATTGGCTTATTTAAAGAAATGTCTTTAATATATTCTTCACCATATAAATAAAAGTACCTACCGGCATCCTTTAATTTTATTTTTTTAAATACCCCGGATTTTAATTTATAAAAATGATTATTCTTAATTGACCAGTAACCATATAGACCTGTTATTCCAAATACCAGTTCATCAGGATGATCTTTTATATAATTATATATGTTTTTTTCAACACTCAAATAATCTGTAAAAATAAGGCCATATGAAATATTTTCGTAATATTCTAAATCATTTCGTAAAACTATTACCTTATTATTTTTTAAAACTATTCTTTGAAATTCAGTATTTTCGAAAAATGAAACAAATCTCATAAGATTGTCACTACAGTTATATTTTTTTGCTTTACTTCGGTATAAATTAAAAACAGGTATACATATAAAATTGACATTTTCTGTTATTTCTTTTTTTGCAACTTCTTGATATTTATTTAGGTCAATTATTACTACAAGTGTATCTATTTGACAAAACTACAAGTATTTATAGAAATTAATCCTATGAACAATATTAATTTTAACATAATTTAATGTATAGATAGTATAAAAAATAAATTATTTATTTCTTTATTTATTAAACGATGAATTTTACCTGTCCAAGGATCCATAATTTTAATAAAACCTTTACCATTATCATAATATTTAACTCGAAAAATATTTGCATCATGGAGTCCGCCTTGTCTTGTACGATATCCAATATTTACTAAGTTACCATCTAGCATCTCATTTGCAATATCTCCATGTTCAGTTCCCGAACTAAATAAAACATTTTTGGTGTTATAACTTTCACTTTGATACATGTTTTTTATATCTGATTCACTTAATCCTCCGTGACTTGTATGACCATATTTAATGTTATAATCTGATTGATGTGTATATCCACTACGTGAATTTGGACTATTACTTTCTGCACATGCAAAAGGACAATCCATGTCTCCATCTTGTTTAACTTTAAGAATATTATAATTGGTAATATCTGTCTGCATTCTCCCCCCATGCCAAAAATTCCTGCCATCCAATACAGCATCTAACCCGCCACCAATACCTCCCAATACACCTCCTGATAAAGCACCTATACCTCCTTGTATAGCACCTTGCCCCAAAGACTCTCCAAATGTATTACCTTGTAATAAGCTTGTACCGGTACCATTAATAAAACCACCTGTTAAGCCTGTTGAAGCCCCTACTATTGCACCGTTTCCAAAACATGATTGAGCGGAAAACATTGCTGAATTTGCTATTTGGACAGATCCTCCCATCGGCAAACCTATAGTTGCAGAAGACCCTATAAATCCGGCACCAAATGATACGCCACCCAAAACAGAACTGACACCTGCTCCAACTCCGGCAGTTGCTGCACCTGCAAGAGCACCAACACCAATATATCCGACAAGATTCCAACCTGTTGCACCTGCCATATTTCCGGTTATATACCCTGTGACACCACCAACAACAGCCCCAATAACCAGATTTATCCATTCACCGTCAGGATCAGTATATTTCAAAGGATTATTCAAAACATAAGAATACCGATTAAAGTTTTGTGTGAAATCAGGCATTTGTATGTAATTGTCGGGGGAGAGCATGCGTCCGAGGATTGGGTCGTATA
>JAUVIG010000484.1 GCA_030592825.1 Chlorobiota bacterium
CATTTCATTCCGATAATGCTGCAAATGATGTTAAACATTTCGGCTTTGATAAAACTGTTTTTAATACTTGGCTTCAAAATGCAGGCTTCAAAAATACAAGCGTAAAAACTGTTTTTGAAATTGACAGAAATGACAAGAAATACCCGGTATTTTTGGCATACGGGGAAAAGGCTTAACAGGTTTTACTTTACAAAGTACCGAAGTCTGAAAATTAGTCTTTCACACACCTTACAGAAAATGCCTTATTAATATTATGATAATTTTTGGAAAAATCATTGCTGAGGCTGTTGATATATATATACCATGCAAAGTTACCGACTTTAACAGTTGAAGTCCAATAAAAACCTATTTCTTTTTTATTATAATAATTTCCGCTGTTACTTCCCCAACCGGCTAAATCAGTATTGAATCCGTTTTTCTTCTCTTCTTGAGTTAAAGTTCTGCCTTCTCTTTCCTTTTCCAATTGAACGATCATTGCTTGCCATTCACCATCACTCGGCAAATGCCAACCGTCAGGACATACATATTTTGCTTCTTCATAAGTATATAAACGTCCGTATTTTTCGCAATTTGATTTTTTATCATCATAACATCTGGAATCAGGAGTTTCAAAATCTATGTTTTGAGACATCCAAACCTGCTCGCCTACTTTAATAAGTTCGTAGATATTTCCGTTACGTTCATCAGTATATGTCCCGCTGTAATTTTCTTTCACATAATCAGAATTGTTTTCTACAGGCATCTGATCTACAAGAATGTTTAAATCTTCATTATCTGATGTTTGAGAAAAAACAAATACAGTAATAAAAACTAACAGAAAAGTTAATGATGCTTTCATGGTATGGTTTTTTTAGTAACATTATTTAAAATTTCAGTGTGTTTTTTAATAATTATGTTTTTGGCGAATGATACAAATGTATAAAACTTTTATAATAAAAAAATTAAATAAAACAAATTTTTTTTAAATTTCACAACTATCCGAAAGTTTAACAATCTTATATACAGCAACTATAAGTGAAAAATACATTTGATTAATATAAACAGACTAAATTTTTTGCAAAACATATTGTTAAATCAGCAGTTCTGATTTATCGTAAAGTAAGGGCTTAACTTTATCAGTATATATAAGGTAAAGCCCTGTCTGTTATACAAATTCGGCTGTAAAACCATTCTGAAATCCTGCGATAAAATAAAATAATCCTTATTTAGAATCATTCTAAATTTCAAACTGTTTTTTTCGTTCACCGTTAATTGCACACCTCTGACTTATATTTGTAAAATAAAAATTGAATTTATGAGTAAAGAGTTTATTGTTACATATATGAAGCTTCTTGAAATAATACAGCTTATTAAAAAAGAAAAAACCGGAACACCGGAAGAGTTTCGTGCGACTGTAAATATATCCAAGCATCAATCTTATAATTTTTTTAAAATTCTTAAAAATTTCAACTGCAACGTAAAATTCGATCATAAAAGAAAAACATATTATTTTACTGACGGGTGTAATTTTAAGGATTTAAGAAAAGGGAAATATTTAGGCACAGATTGAAACAGATTGAAACAGATTGAAACAGATTGAAACAGATTTATTAAAAACAGCGACTTCATCAATCTATAATCAATCTATAATCAATCTTTCATCAATCTAAATCAATCTGTTTAAAAAATCTGAAAAAATAAAATATTTTTTACTGATAATTTAAAAACTACAAATTATGGCACAAGAAAATTTAATTTCTTTAAACATTCCTGAAGAGGATAAAGCAGAAATAAAAGCTGCTGTTGCAGTATTAGTCGGCAAATTGCTTCCGCATTTAAAAGCATTAAGCCCTGATGAGAGACACACATTACCCAAAGCAGGTGATAAAACCCTTGCATTCCTCGAAAAAACCAAAGAATTTTTTGAAAGCAACGGAGAGTTGGTACCTGCGTTTATTGATAAAGATGAGTATTATGCTGATTTAAACGGAATGAATGAATTGCATGAGTATCATACACCGATTAATCAAATAGCTTCAATGTTAAACGACAGTATGCTTTTAACGGGAAGCGAGGCATATGTAACATCATTGGCATTTTATAAAAGCGTAAAAAATGCAGCCAAGTTAAATATACCCGGGGCAAAGGAGATATATGAAGAATTGAGAAAACGATTTAACGGGAAATAAAATATTCCGGTGATTTGTTTTTTCATTAGCCTGCATTATGCACTCATTAAAATTTTTATGAATAATGCAGGTTAGTAAGTATCCCTAATATTTTTTTGGAGCTTACTTTTACAAAACACTGACAATTTGTCTCTAAAAGAGACAAAGCCGACTCTTTTATACCCGATATTGTCTCTTTTCAGACCCGATATCGCTTCTCAAAAAGAGGACATCAACTCTAAAAGAACCGGTAACGACACTAAAAGACAGAAGCTCGCTTCTTTAAGAACCGATAATGACTCTTTAAGACCCAAGCTCCGGTCTCAAAGAGAGAAGTTTGTCTCTTAAAGACCCGAACACGCTTGTTTGAGAAAGAAAAACTGAAAAGCTCGCTTAAAAAATATTAAACACTTAGTTTTTCGTGATGCTTGATTGTGAGTTCCCGTAATTCATCAGCGGGAGCTCACTTTAACCGGAAAATGACATCTTGTAAATACCAAAACATATAATATTATAACCTAAATTGAGCGATTATGAACAAAGAGAAGTGCCAAGATTTTGAGAACAAAAGTATTACAAAAAAAGTGATAATACCCGGTGGTACTTGAACTTTTTTTGTAATACCTTTTGGCTCAATAGATTGGTGCTTATCGAAGTTCATAATCGCTCAATTTAGGTATAACCCATAAAATACTCTAAAATGAAAAAACTAAATGTATTATCAGCCGGCAAATATTTGCTTTTGTTTCTTGCCGGAACTTTTTTACTGTCGTCTTGTGATGAAATGCCTGATTTGACAGTCACAGCAGATTATTCAATTTCAGGAGATCAGTATGAGATTAAGCTTAGCATAAAAAATATTGGTGATGCTGAAAGCGGAAAAGCACTTGTTTATATTAATTATATTAATCCCACACCGCCTACAGGAATGAATGAAATTAGAATACAGAAAAGTGAAGAACTTCCTGTTATAGCTGCAGGTGGGGAATACTCTTTTATTAAAACTATTCCTTTAAGCGATATTCATGCAAAAGAGATTGAAAAAATTGAAGTTTTTGTTGACTCTAAAAACACGGTAAAAGAAAGTAACGAGGATAACAATAAAGAGACTTGGGATTGGGATTCTGGATTGTAAAATATACAACATAGTATAAAGAAACAAAAATAACAACATC
>JAUVIG010000377.1 GCA_030592825.1 Chlorobiota bacterium
AAGTTCGGCACAGGCTTTTCAGATTTGCAATCACTTGCAACACCCTTGCCAATCGCTATTGTTTCCTATCAACTCGGCACATACAGAGACTTGCACTCTGTTAGTTTATTACCATGCCCGACATACTTAAAAAACGCACAAAAACAATTTGTTTAAGTGCGTTTGTACCTGAGACCGGGATCGAACCGGTACGACATTGCTGTCATTGGTGTTTGAGACCAACGCGTCTACCAATTCCGCCACTCAGGCTGAAAAAATCGGATTGCAAAGATATTTGATTTATCGAATTTCTCCAAATTTATTTTTAATCGTTTTGCAGAAAAATTAATTTATAAAAAGCAGTTTAGTAACAAAGGTTTGAGAACCGTCTTCATTTGAACAAAAAACAAGATATACTCCGGTACTTACTGTTCTTCCGTCAAAGGTCTTTCCGTCCCAAATTGCTTGACCTCCCAATGCATCAGTTTCAAATACAACATTACCTGAAATATCCGTAAATTTTACATTTACCTCATCGGCTATACCTGTAACCGTAATCACTCCTTCATACCCGGGTCTCACAGGATTCGGGAACACATAAACTTCTCCGAAAATATCTTCTGCTTTTGTGGCATCACTTCTGTATGATAATATCCCCTTATCTGTTAAGATGAATACTTCACCGGATTGATGATTAATACCAATATCTACTATCGAATTTGATATCAACGGACTGTTATATATATTGAAATTATGAATCTCTTCTTTTCCGTTATCAGATACTAAAAACAAACCGGAATTTTGTGTAGCTATCCATTTTCTGTCAGCACCGTCTGTTTCAATATCTGCAACAATATCAGTACTTAAAAGATATTGTTCCGTAGTATCATTGCCGTATGATGTCAATTGTATTCTGTCTGCATAAAAATTATCTGAAAATACGTCATCCGGATTATAATATATAACTACACCTTCTTCAGTTCCGACCCAAACATTTCCGTTTTTATCTTGTTCAATAGCATATACAGTGCTTGATATAAGCTCTCCGTCGGAAGTTTTCGGTGTAAATTTTTTAAATGTATCATCATCTTTATCAAGAGGTGTATTGTTATCATCCAAAACTAAAATACCGCCTCCTTCTCCGAGATTAATCCATTTATGGTTATTTTCCATAACAACAATATCGCCCGTTTCAACATTTGTGATTGCTCCGTTAAAATTATAACTTTCCCATTCATTGTCCGGTGTTCTGACAGAAATTGGTTCTCCTACATCTTGATTTGATACCCATAAATTATTATTATGGTCGAATACAGTACTTGCTATCCTGATGTATCCGTAATCGTATCCGGAAATACATTGCAGGCTACTGTTTAAGTGGTTATAGGAATTTTGCCACACATTATTTTGAAATTCGAAAATACCATACCCCCAAGATCCGATAAATAATCGATTTTTATCGTCAGGATGAACAGCAATTGAAAAGAAATTTCGGGCAGTATCATTTGTAATTTCAAATGTTTCCCAATTTTCATTTTCAAATACATTATAGATCGGACTGTGCCATGCTTTTGCTTTATTATTCCCGTTGGTTGTTATTACTTTGCCGTTAACGGTTTCAATATGTGCAGTAGTATTATTTGACGGGCCGTTGGGATATATAAAATTTGTTATATCTGAATTTGTATAAACTAAACCAAATCTGTTATCTGCAATAAAAAAATTGTCTGAATCATCAATAATTCCGTATTTCATTGAAGTCCATGTTGAAATATCCTGATTTGTAAAGTTGTACCAACTTAAATGTTTAATATAATTAAAATTTTGATCAAATACCTTCATGTAGCTTTTCATTGTAAAAACAATCCGGTTTTCGTTATCAGTAATTGACTTGATATTATCAATTTTAATGTCATCATTAAGTTGCCAAGAGTTGTTTCTGTATTCATACAATGTATCATTCTCAGTAACAGGATTTATTTGATTGGCAAATAGTGTGTTACTGAAATAGTGAACAATATTAAATTTGTAATTATTATTTGGGATGCTTTCAAGTAATCCCCAATTTCTGTAGTCAACAAGATCTTGAGAATTAAAATCGGCATAAAACAATCCTTCGTCAGTTGCTGCATAAATATTATTTTCATCAAAAGTAATATCATTTACTTTTACATAAGATGCATTGTCTCCGATATAATAAGTATCATTAAACTCCAAGCGATCAATGTCTAAAAGAACAATACCGAAACCGCAAGACAAATATGCAATATCACCGGAAAACGTAATATTATAAATAGTTTTATCAGCACTGATCTGTTTTCTTTTTATATCTGATAAATTATAAATAGTATTATTTATTAAAATATCAATATTAGAATTCTCATAAATTATTAGAAGTGCATTATTTGCATTATTATAGGCAATTCTCTCAATTTTCGAATCGCTTAAACCGTTAACCTTTGTTAATTTTTCTAAAGTGCCTTCTTGCTTATCATAAGAAAAAATTGCCAATTCAGCTGCAACATATACTTTGCTGCCGGCATCAGCCACGCAATGAGTTTTTTTGTATGAAAAATGATCTCTCCATTTTCCGACAGGAACTTGAGTAAAGGCATTAAAATTTATAAATAAGAAGATAAAAAATAAGACGGTTTTTACAGATTGCATTATGATGAGATTTGGTTACATTGATTTTAAACGAAAAAAAAGAATGTTAATTGTTTATCTGTTTTTTAAAAATTCTGCCAATTTTCTGCTTGCTGTTCCTCTGTGGCTGATTTTATTCTTTTCTTCAGAAGATAATTCTGCAAAAGTCTTGTCATAACCTTTCGGTAAAAAAACAGGATCATAACCAAAACCTGATGTTCCTCTTCTTTCTTTCAATAAAGTTCCCTCAATGATACCTTTAAATTGATATTCTTTACCGTTAATTACCAAAGATATAACAGTTTTAAATTGGGCTTTTCTGTTTGAAACACCGGATAATTTTTTTAGTACTTTTTCAATATTATCATCAAAACTGCACCCTTCACCCGCATATCTTGCAGAATAAACTCCCGGTTCACCGTTCAATACATCAATTTCCAATCCTGTATCATCCGCAAAACAATTCATTTTATAATTTTCATAAATATAAAATGCTTTTTGTGATGCATTACCTTCAATAGTATCTTGAGTTTCAGGAATATCATCAAAACAATTTATATCTTTGAGATTAAGAATTTCAAAGTCATTACTAATAATTGTCTTGACTTCTTCAAGTTTATGTTTGTTATTTGTTGCAAATACCAGTTTCATTATTTAAAATGGTTGTCTTTTTAATGATGATTAAATATTTTATGAATACTGAAATAAATTACTGACAATTCTGTGATAATAGTTCAGCACAAGTTGTTCTTATATGTTTGCGTTAAAACCGCAAATTCTATAAAATCCAACAAACACCCACTCTAATGTTTGTAGCATAATATCCGACTTCTGTAAACAAGCCGAATTTCTTTTTTTTATTTAACTTAAAACGAGAACCCACAAAAACATCAGGGAAAAAATGGGTATCTTCCATCGGGACAAAAGCAACACCTAATCCGGCATATACATCTACATGTTTAGTTCTGTAAGTACCAAAATGAAAAGCTGTTCGGGCTGTTATAACCGGAGAAATCTCATCTTCAACAAATAACATAACAGCATATAAACCTGCACCTAAATAACCAATATCTCTGATTGTTGATAATGATCTTTCATAACTTGCATTTACAGCAGGAGCTCCTGTTCCGAGAATTTTATATCCGCCGCCAAAAGAAACGGCATTCTTTCCTTTTCTGAAAACATCTTGCCCGAATGAAATTTGCAATGTAAAAAAAAGTATGACAAAAATTAAGATTTTCTTAATCATAAGTTTAATTATTTATTAATAATTTGTTGCATGTAACTTGTTGTTTTCATTTCAGTTTACAGCAAATATATATAATTTTTAATTTATTTTGAAATTAAATATTCAAAAAAGGCATATTGTTTTTTAATATGCCTTTTTTTTAGTTATACTTATTCAGCTTAAAACTTTAGCGTAATACCTGCCTTTAAATATGAAATACCATAACCGACTTCAGCAAATAAACCGAAATTAGATGACATCATATATCTTGCACCGGCAAATACATCATCAACAAAATAAGAATCTGTGCTTATATAGTCATCATAATAATATCCTGTATA
>JAUVIG010000427.1 GCA_030592825.1 Chlorobiota bacterium
AATCTGTGAATCAGTGGCAAATTTGTTTATCAATTATATTTAGAATAGAGCTAATTTTTTTAATATGGCAATAAAATTTCAATATAATAAAATTGCTTTACAAAACTTAAACAAGCAGTTAAAAATAAGGCTGAAAGCACTTCCTACAATAAAGAACAAGGAAGCAGCTTTACGTATGGAAGTTAAAAAAGCAAAAGATAAAACAAAAGAGTTGCAGCAACAATTAGATATTAAAATACAAACATACAGTTTAGAACCCGGTATTTGGAACGAATTTATTCCTGATTTGACAGTAATTGATAAAGTTATTACTACAACAAAAAAAATTGCCGGAGTAAGAATACATATTTTACAAGATGTAATTTTTCATCAAAAAGAGTTTAGTTTGTTTAATAATCCGAAATGGTTTCCCAAAGGAATTTCCATTATAAAAGAATTGGCAAAAATAGCTACTGAAAAAGAATTTTTTAACAGAAAAATGTTATTGCTCGACCATGCAAGAAAAAAAACTACACAGAAAGTAAATTTATATGAAAAAGTGCAAATACCCGGATACGAAGATGCAATAAGAAAAATCAAAAGATTTTTAGAAGATGAGGAAAATTTATCAAAATCAGCACAAAAAATTGTAAAAAACCGACGTCAAAAACAAGAGGAGGGAAACAAATGATAGTACCTATGCAGAAATATTCATTCCTTATTTTTCATAAGGAATACAGCTCGTTCCTCGATGATTTACAGGACATTGGAGTCGTTCATATAATTGAGAAAAAAGTAGAAATTACAGAAGATATTAGAGAACAATATAAAATTTTAAATCGGTTTAATAAAACAATTAAATTCCTTGAAAAACGCAAAATTGAGCCTGAAGAATCAAAAATTGATGCCGACGGAATGAAAATTCTTGAAGATATTATTGAAAAACAAAAAAAAGAAGAAAATCTAAAACAAATATTAGTTACAGAAAATAAAGAATTGCTGAAAGTTGAACCTTGGGGTAATTTCTCAAAACAAATAATTGAAAAATTAAAGCAAGAAAATATTTTTGTACGATTATTTATTACTTCAAAAAAGAAATATTATTCCGAACAAATCTCAAATTTTAATACCGAAATAATAAGTGATACTAAAAGTCAAGTTTATTTTATATTAATTGAACAAACCGGAGAACAAATTAATATTGATGCAGAAGATATAAAATTGCCGGAAAGGCCTTTTTCGGAAATAAAACAAAATATTCTTAAAATTGAAGAAGAAATTGAAAACATAAATAATGATTTTGATAATTATGCAAAAACTTCAATACCTGCACTAAAATCAACAAAAGCTGCAACAGCCGAAAACTCCGAATACAATAAAGCTGTCCTGAATACTACTGCCGAAACCGAAGAAAAAGTAATGATACTTGAAGGTTGGGCACCGAATACTCTGAAAGAACAAATGACAGAGTTTTTAAACAAAAAAAATATTTTATACATATCAGAAAAACCGACTTTAAAAGACAGTGTCCCGGTTTTGATAAAAAATAACAGATTCAGCAGCTTATTTGAACCTATCGGCAAACTGTTTTCTTTACCTGATTATTCTGAACTTGATTTGACTGTTTTTTTCGCTCCGTTTTTTATGATGTTTTTCGGGTTTTGCCTCGGAGACGCAGGTTACGGGCTGTTATTTTTGGTCGGAGCCGGCTTATACAAACTAAAAGCAAAAGAAGAAATAAAACCTATACTGTCATTGGTGCAGTTTCTTGGTTTGGCAACAATAATTTTCGGTGCGATTTCAGGAACTTTGTTCGGTATCAATTTAATTGAAGCAGATATAGAATTATTTGCAAATGTTAAAGGTTTGTTTCTTGACCCTGAAAAAATGTTTAATTTGGCATTAATTCTCGGTGCAATCCAAATTGTTTTCGGAATGATAATAAAATCAATAAATCAAGCAAAACAATTCGGGTTTATTTATTCTCTTGCCACTTTAGGTTGGCTTATACTTATAATTGGAGGAGCAATTTTCTATGTATTAAGCACTAAAGAAATTATTAACAATAATATTATTTTATATATAATTATAGCTTTCTGAGGTTTTTTTATCCTGTTTTTCAGTGACCCTAAAATAAATATTTTTGCACGAATAGGAAAAGGCCTTTGGGATATTTATTCTACAGTAACCGGAATTTTCGGAGATATATTATCATATATAAGACTCTTTGCACTCGGAATATCAAGTGCTATACTCGGATTAGTTATAAACGACATAGCAATGCAAATTCTTGATTCAGCACCCGTAATAGGACATATATTTTTCGTAATATTCCTGTTATTAGGACATACTTTAAATATTTTAATATCATCACTTGGTTCTTTTGTTCATCCTATGCGTTTGACTTTCGTAGAATTTTATAAAAACGCGGGATTTATCGGAGGAGGAAAAGAATATAAACCTTTTGCAAAGCAAAATAAACAGTAAATTTAAAAATAGATTTTAGTAATTAATAAAAAAGGAGAATTATTATGACAACAGCAGTAATACTTGCCTACTTAGGATTGGCATTAATGATTGCTTTAGCAGGCATAGGAAGCGCAATCGGTGTGTCGGCAGGAGGTAATGCAACCATTGGTGCATTAAAGAAAAAAGATGATGCTTTCGGAAGTTATATGTTATTAAGTGCATTACCCGGAACGCAAGGACTGTACGGATTTGCAGGATTTTTTATTATCAATGCAAAATTAATGAACCCAGAAAATGGTTATATTATAGACGGTGTAATGACATTAACTATGTTTCAGGGAATTGCCGTATTTGCAGCCGGAGTAGCCTTAGGTTTTGTAGGACTTATGTCCGGAATTAAACAAGGTTCTGTTTGTGCAAACGGTATAGCAGGAATCGGTTCAGGACATGATATATTCGGAAAAACTATGGTTCTCGCTGTATTTCCTGAATTATATGCTATCATTGCTTTTGCTGCTACATTCTTAATTAGTGCAGGAATATAAGCATTTGAACGAACGGAATATATTTTTTTTCTTATAGTAATTGCGAACGAAGCAAGGCTGTTCTGAAAGGCTTAACGAAGTAATTCTCTTTCAATGATGTGATTATTTTCTTTGAGTCTTTCAGGATTGTTTTGCTTTTCTTATAATAACGATTTTTTTGTGATGAAAATGTCGATTATATTTGTCGTTATTGAATTTGGTTTGAAAAAAACCGGTCAGACGGATATGTTTGCAAAAATCTAATAAGTTTAATATCTTATTTTCAGTTAATTGAGAAATCCGTCAGACCGATTTTCAAACACATTTGACCTTTTTAAACTGCACTCATTATTAAATAGAAAATTAAATGGAAAACAATTTAAAAGTACTGTTTGTTGATGCCGGAACATCGTTTTATCGCATCAATCATTATAAACTTGGTGATTTTTTCGGGCCTGTTGATTTAGGACTGCACTTATCAGGTAAACACAACAGTTTAAATATTGGTGCCGGGGTTTTAGCCGGATCTATTTTCCCCGGGTCGAACCGCTTAATATTCACCGGTTTTTCACCATGTTGGGGAGGCTTTTTCATATCTTCAATGGGTGGTGCAGGATTGGTTTTTGATAATCTGGGTATTAATATGCTTTCCGTTGTGGGCAAGGCTGCTACGCCCTCTGTTTTGTATTTAAACCGAAAACACGGCGAAGAAATTCGAATGGAAATCAAGCCGCTTGATATACAGAATGTATGGAACG